>CAMZET010000034.1 GCA_947305825.1 uncultured Verrucomicrobiota bacterium | reverse complement strand
AGGTGGCCGAGCGCCTCCGGCTCAATCACGTCGTCACGCTCGCCGTGAAGGTAGAGCGGCGTCGTGCGGCGAGAAAACACCGTCTCCAAATCGGCGTCGGTCAAGGTCTGGGGCGCGCCGTCGAGGATTTCGCGGTAGCGCTTGACGACGCTAGCGACATAGAGAGCGCTCTTCATGCGTCCCTCGATTTTGAGCGAGGCGACGCCGGCCTGGGCCAGAAGACGCGCGTCCTCGCCCAGGCGCAAGTCTTTCATCGAAAACGGGTAGGCGCCGTCGAACGGGAGCCGGCAGCAGTAGGCGCAGCGGCCGCGGTTGCCGCTGCGGCCTTTCTCCATTGCGGAAAACAGGCAGAGCCCGGAAAGAGAATAGCACAGAGCGCCGTGGATGAAGCATTCTATTTCGACGCCGCAACGCTTGGCTATAGAGGAGACTTCCTCGAGCGTCAGTTCGCGCGCCAGCACTACTCTGCGGAAGCCCAGTTCCTTTAGCGCCAGCACGCCCTCGAGATTGTGCGCGACCAATTGCGTGGAGGCGTGGAGGGACAGGCGGGGAAAATGGCGGGCGCACAGACGCGCCACGCCGATATCTTGCACAATCACCCCATCGACCTCCAGGCTTTCAAGGAGCGAGAGCGCTTCCGCTGCGCGGGGAAGTTCCTCTTCCTCGACGAGAGTGTTGAATGTGACGTACACCTTGCGCGAGCGTTCGCGGGCGACACGCATCAAATCGCGCAGTTCGTCCGGCGTGAAGTTCTTGGCGAACGCCCTGGCGGAAAAATCGGCCAAGCCGCAATAAACGGCATCGGCCCCGGCATCGAAAGCCGCCAGGGCCGTGTCGAAGTCGCCGGCCGGAGAGAGCAGCTCCGTACCGCGCGACGTTTCCTCGCTGCTGCGCAAGGCGGTTTCTCCGCGCTACTTCTGCGCCGTCGGAGCGAGAGACCCGGCGATGTCCGCTCGCGGCACGGTCACGAAATTGATGGTCGCGTAGCCGGCGCCTTCATAGAGAATGCCTATATTGCCGTCCGGCAAAACGGTCATGTCGGAATACGCCGCGCCGCCCGGCTCGATGCAAATGCCCTTGTTCCAGGTCTTGCCGTCGTCGAGCGACGCGCGCAGGCAAAGGTTGCAGCGACGCCTTCCGCCCATGTTGCAGTTCGAGAACAGCAAAACCTTCCCAAGACGCATGATTTGAGCGTTGCACTCGCCGTCCACGAGCGCGGTGTCGTAGTGCGATTCCCACGTCTGGCCGCGGTCCTTGGAGACGTGTATCTGGCGCCCGCCGCCGTGCCAGCGCGAATTGATCATCCACGAGCCGTCGGAAAGCTCCACCACCTTGCACTCGTCGCCCGGCTTGGCGGGCTTGCCGATTGCCTTCCAGGTCTTGCCGTGGTCGGTCGAGCCGAAAAGCGCGTTGCCGTCGTTCACATGGACAATCGTGTGGAGGAGAGTGCCGTCCTTGAGCTGGATGCCGGAGCCAGACGTTATGAAGATGAAGCCGCCGGCGTTGTCGGGTTTGCCGAAGGGCCAGCCGTCGAAGGCTATGTCGGAGGAAATGTCGCGAGGCTTCGACCAGGTGCGCCCGTTGTCGGATGACTCCTGCACGTAGAACTGGTAGACGCCGCGCTTCTTCTTCGACTCCCAGACGTTGTAGAAGAGGAAAATCTTGCCGGCGACGCTGTCGACGACAAAGGAGGGATCGCTGCCGGCCCACTGCTCGTCGCCGTTCCAGGGCCAGTTCCATGAATTGACGGGACGCGACCAGGTGCGACCGCCGTCGGTGGAGCGGCGGATGGTGATGTTGATGGGCTGGCAGTGGTTGAGGTCGCCGCCGTGGTTCTTGCGAGCATCGCACGCCGCCACCAAATCGCCGTTCGGCGCGGTGCACAGCGCCGGTATACGATACACCGCGACGCCGTCGTCGCCTTTCTGCCACAACACGTTCGGTTCGCTCACCGCTGCATACAGGCCCGCCGCCGCAAGCGCGACGCCAAGCGCGAGAACTTTCTTTGTCATCTGGTCGTTCCTCTTTTGGGGTTTACGCTGGTGCATAGTATACCATATTCGCGTATGACGCGCTATTTCGCTTTGCGGAAAAACTTGCGCATCTCGTCTGCCGTGCGGCATTTTGCCAAGCGCTCCGAGCCGTTGTCGGCGCGCAGCGCGCGCGATATGAAGCTCATGAGCTTGAGATACGGCGTCTGCGACGTGTCGTTGGCGAGCGTCAGCACGATAATCTTCGCCGGACTGGAGTCAATCATTTCGTAGTCGTTGACGGCGCAGTTGTCTGCGAGGATGGCGACGGCGCCGACGATGCCCTTGACGGCCGCGCAGCGCCCGTGCGGGAGGGCTATGCCGCGCGTAAGCCCCGTAGGCATGGACGCCTCGCGCTTGAGCACGGCATCCACTGCCGCCTGCGTGTCCTTGAGATGGTGCGGGTTCTCGCGGGCGATTTCGTCTATCATCTTCTCGATGGCGTCGCGCTTGTTGAAAGCCCGGAAGTTCGGCAACATGACGAAGCCTTGGATGTACTTGGAGACGCCTTCGTGGCCACGCTTCGCCGCTTCCGTGGCAGAGAGCATCCTGCCGACGTCCTCCTTGCGTATCGGCTTGGAAATGGAACGGGCGAGGTCGTTCATCTGCGAAGCGACTTCCATCCAGGCGGTCATGACTATGGCTTCTTCGGCTGGGGTGCAGACGAACGAAATCTTTGAGTGGGTGCGGCGTATGGAGAGCTCGATGTCGTCCATTGCGATTTCCCAGATGTGGTCTTCCTGGGAGAGGAGCGTGGTGAAAAAGCCCTCGGAGCGGAACTCCTGGACGAGTTTGGAGAGCATGAGGTCCGCGACGTCGCGGGAGGGAAGTTCGAAAATGACTTCGCGGCGTCCGTCCTTGTTGGGCTTTGGATGTTTGACGCCCTTGCGTGAAGAGTGGAAGAGGCAGACGAGTGCGGGCGGCGCAACGATGGTTGTGACGAGCGTCATGAGGATGCCGATGCCGAAAATCTCCTGTGTCAAATAGCCGTAGGAAAGGCCGAGGCCGGCGATGATGAGGGCGACTTCGCCACGCGGCACCATGCCCGCGCCGATGCGCAGGCCGCCAAGCGCGTTGAATCCGCAGCACATTGCCGGGAACATGCATCCGAGAACCTTCGCCGTTATCGCAAGAAGCGTGTAGACGCCGCCGAATATCAGCACGTCGGTCGAGCAGAGTGCCGAAATGTCGACCATCATGCCCATGACGCAGAAGAATACCGGCACGAGGAAGGTGTAGACCGGCGTGAGGGTCTCCTGGATAGTGTGTTTGAGGTCGGTGCGCGACAGTGCCAGGCCCATCACGTAGGCGCCGATAATCATAGCCAGGCCCATGTACTCGAAGAAGCCGGCGAGAATGAGCGAAAGGCCGAAAGCCATAGTCGCAATCACGACCGGTGAGCGGAAGCAGAACTTCAAGAACTTGGAGAGGTGGCGGGCGATGAGAATGCCGACGGCCGTGGCGCCTAGCCAGACGCCGAACGCCTTGACGGCGACGAAGCCTATAGCGCCCCAATCCATGCCGGCGCCCTTGCCGACCGCGTCCGCCGCATGGTCGGCCGCGATGATGCCGTTGCCGATTGCCAGCACGATGAGGCCGAGCACGTCGTCTATCACGGCGCCGGCCATGATTGTCGTGCCTTCCTCGGAGTCCATTTTCTTCTTTTCGGAAAGTATGCGGGCGGTTATGCCTACCGACGTGGCGGTGGACATTATGCCCATGTATAGCGGAGCCTCCTGGGTCATCGCCTGGGCGAGCGGCATTGCGCCAAGTGGGGCGAAATGGGCAAAGAAGCGCGGCAGGAGGTAGACGGCGCACAAGTCGCCCATGAGGAACGAGACCACAACGCCGCCGACGCCGACCATAGTGCCGACGAAGGAATACTTCAGGAACATCCTGAGGTTGGTTTCCAAGCCGGAGAGGAAGAGCAAAATCACCGAAGCGAGGGTAGCGATGCCGTAAAGCGCCGGCGACGTGGCGTCGAACATGACATTGTTGCCGGCCACTGTGCCGAACATGGGCACGGCGCCGCCGGAAGCGACTTCGTTCATCGTGCGTAGAGCGACGCCGTTGAAAAGGCCGTACTTGAATACGCCGTCGCCGAAGGCTATGCCGCCTAGCGCCCACGGTCCGATGACTATGCCGGCGGCCAGTTCGCCCAATATCGACGGAAGACGGAACAACGACGCGAGAGCTCCTCCCAAGCGGGCTGCAAAGATGATGACGCCTATCTGCAGGACAAGAAACATCATTTCCTCTACGCGCGGCATGCCGAAATTCGGGTAGGCCGGCGTCGCCGCATGGTCTGCATACAAAGTTGCCGCGCCCAAAGCGAGCGCAATTGCGAGAAGCGTTTTTTTCTTCATCTTGTCTCTATGATGGTTGTTGTCTGAATTATACCAAATTTAGCGCGGCTTGTCCTAGGTGGCTGGGGCGGTCAGCGGCTTGAAGCGAGAGCGAGGCGGACGACGGTTTGCGTATCGGCGACATCTGGTTTCGCGGCGAGTACGCCGGCAGCCATTTTGGCGGCGGTTTCTTCGGGGAAGCCGAGCGTGGCGAGAGCGAGTATTGCGTCGCGGAGGAAGAGGCGGTCTTGCGCGGCGGCCTTGCCCTTGGCTGCGGCCCCGGATTGCGCCAGGGCCTCTAGCGCACTTACCTTGTCCTTGAGTTCTATGCAGATTTTCTCGGCGGTTTTCTTGCCGACGCCCTTGATGGCGCTGAGGCGGCGGGCGTCGGAAGACGCGATGGCGAGGGAGAGTTCGGAAAGCGAGGCGCCGGAGAGAATGGCGAGGGCGATTTTCGGTCCGACTCCCGATACGGCGGTCAGACGCAGGAACATCTCGCGTTCGGCGACCGTGGCGAAGCCGTAGAGCGTCTCGTCGTCTTCGCGCACTATGTGGCTGGCGAAGAGCTTCACCTCTTCGCCCGTGCGCGGCAGGCGGTCGAACGTTGAAAGCGGGATTTCGAGCTGGTAGCCGACGCCGGCGGCCTCGACGATTGCCGCACCGGGCGATTTCTCGGCAAGCGTTCCTCTTATGTATGCAATCATGTCAGCAGTGCCTCCTCGGGTTCGGCGCCTTGCCGGCGCCATATGGCAAGTCTCGTTTTCCCATATCTGCGGTCGCGCACCAAGTCCCAGCCGCCGGCTTCCGGCGGCGTCTGCTTGACGGTCATCTCGGCGACGAAAAGACCGCCCGGACGAACCAGGCCGCGACCGGCGAGCGTAGAGAGCAGCCATTCGTAGCCGCGCTCTTCGCCGAGCGCATAGGGCGGGTCGGCGAATACGATGTCGAACGCAGGGCCGTTGAAGCGCTCGACGAACCTGTAGGCGTCGGCGCAGACGGTCAGGGCGGCTCCCGTGAAGCCGGTCTTTGAAATGACGCCGGCGTTTTTCGTTATGGCGGCGGCGTGGATTGGGTTTTTCTCGACGAACGTGACGGCGGCCGCGCCGCGCGAGAGCGCTTCGAGTCCGACTGCACCGGAGCCGGCGAACAAGTCCAGGAACTTCAGGTCGTCTATGCAGTTCATCAACATGGAGAAAAGCGCCTCGCGTACGCATTCCTGCGTCGGACGGATGTCGCCCGTCTTCGGCACCGCGAGGCGTCTGCCGCCGAAAAAGCCTCCGCATATCCTCATGGCCTGTACTCCGCTGCATTGTCGGGCGTTTCCCACACCTTCACCGCCGAAAGGCCTGGAAGGCGCGGCGACAGTGCGTCGAAGAAGTAGCGCGCCAGGTTTTCGGCGGTCGAGCGGAACGGCAGCGCCGCCACGCGCATCCCGTTGCGTCGCACCACTTCCGCTATCTCGCACTCGCCCGCTGATGCCTCCGAATATATGAACGCATGGTCGAAACGTTCGCAAATCGTCTCGTTCGCTATCGCTTTCAAATCCTTGAAGTCGATTACCATGTCCGCACCGCGCGCTGCCGACGAGTCGTCCATCGCCACGGAAATATCGACGCGGTACGTGTGGCCGTGCAAATTGCGGCAAAGTCCCTGGTGGTTCGTCAGAACGTGCGCCGCATCGAAGCGGACCGTTTTAGTCACTGTCGTCATGGCGGGAAGTTTCCTTACGAAATAACGCCTAGGAGGTCTTTGAGGGCGGCAATCTGGGCGTGGTCGCCGTAGGCGAGAACGAGGTCGTTGGGCGCGAAGACCCAGCCTGGCCCCGGATTGCGGAAGAGTTTGCCGTCGCGCACGACACGGAAGACGCTGGCGCCGGTTTTGGCGCGGATGTTCAGCTGCGCGATGGATGAACCGATAGCCGGCGAAGAATCCGGTACGCTTACGCGATGGATGAGTTCGGCGGGCTCCGTGAGGACGAAGGGATTGGCGGGGAGGTCCGGCTTTTCGAAGCGCAGGTGCTCGTCGGCGACGACGGCTTCTTTGATGCGTCGCGAGGCTCCTTCGAAGGAGCGCACGAAGAGACGCCAGCCGAAAACGAGCGCGAGCAGGAGTATAACGGCGAGAACGAGTTTCGCATACGGGTCGCGCGGCACAAGGTTGACGTTCACCATTGTGATTTCGACGAACCAGAGCGCGATAGCGGAGACCATTGCGAAGAGGCGCACTGCATGGCGCAAGGCGCCTTGCCAGTTCGTTTCTCCGCGCCCGACTATTATTTCGGCGAGGTTTCCGCCCAGAGCGCGCGAAACCTTGAATATGGGGGCGATGACGGCGACAGCGAAAAGATTGAATACGAGCGCGAAGAAGAATTGCTTGTACTGCTCGAAGAAGCCAGCGCCCCATGTGCGCTTGGCCAGAAGCGAGCAACACACCGCCACCGCGAACACCAGCACGTAGAATATGCCGAGAAGCAGGATGCTGGTGCGGCGCTCCTTCGTGTGCGCCGAGCCGCCGGCCGCCTCGCTGTAGCGCTCTATCGCCTCGCGATACCCCTTGAGCAGCACTCGCACCCGCGCCGGGCACCGCCGCTCCATGAAATTCCCGAACGGCTCCGATACGCGCAGCAGCACAGGATTCACGAGCGTCGTCAGCATGGACACCGCCACGACAATCTGGTACATCGGCGTGCCGCTGTCGCCGGTTGAAACGGCATACAGAAGCGCGACCATGAAAGCGAATTCGCCTATCTGCGCAAGACCGAGGCCCAGCTGGACGGCCGTCTTTATGCGCTGGCCACACAGGAGCGCTCCGAATGTGCAGTTCAGGAATTTGCCGGCGATGACGACGCCGGAGAGGAGCAGCACTTCCGGCCAGTGCCGCAGGCATTCGACTGGATTCACCATCAGGCCGATGGAGACGAAAAACACGGCCGCAAACATCGCCTTCAGAGGCTCGGCAAGACGGTTCAGCCTGTAGCGCACGTCGCACGTCGAGCCGATGACCCCCACCAGAAACGCACCCAGCGCAAGCGAAAACTCGAAGCGATATGCAATGTATGAAACGAGGAAGCAACAACCAAGAACCGTCAAGAGCAGCCCTTCGTCCTCGCCACGCTTGGCTACCGACTTCAACAGACGCGGCATCAAAGCGAATCCGACCAGAAGCGTCGAAAGAAAAAATATGCCCAGACCGCCAAGCGAGAGTCCCAGCGCTCCCAGACTCATGCCGCGCCCGTGCGCGACTCCGGTGATGAGCGCTATCAAACCTACGCAGAATATGTCTTCGCATACCGATGTGCCCATCACGAACTTCACGAACGGGCGGTCGTTCCAGCGCAACTCGCCTATGATTTTCGCCAGGAGCGTCGTCGCGGAGTCGCATATCGCCGCGCCGAGGAAGAGCGACGGCAGGAAGCCCCAACCGAATATCTTCGTGCCTATCGTGTAGCCAAGCCACGTCATCATCACGACGTCAAGCAGCGCGACCGGCAGCACCACTCCTTTCATCCTGTTCAAGTCGCCCGTCGAAAACCCAAGCCCCATCGAAAACATCAGAAACACTATGCCCAGCTGGCCAATCGTCTGGACAGACATCTCGTCCACGAGGAACGAGCCGCCCCACGTGTTGCGGCTCAGAAGAATGCCCGCGAAGATGTAACCAAGTACTTTTGGCCACTTGAGACGGTCGAAAACAACCGCGACGAGACCCGCGACCGCCATCAAAATGGCCAAATCCTGGAAAAACGCGCTTTCTGTCATGTCCGACTAAATCTCCTTGGTTTCGGGTGTTAGGAGTTCGTTTTGGAAGGATGGAAGGAAGAAAGGATGTATGGATATGGAGCGAGCCGGCCTTGGCTAGAGCGGGAGCATAAGTTTCTGTCCGATGCGCAGGATGTCGCTCTTTAGACCATTCATCTCCTTGATGCGCGGGACGGTCGTTTTGAAAGCGGCGGCGATGAGCGAGAGGGAGTCGCCGGCCTGTACGACATATTCGCGGTGAGGCTGCTGCGCAGGCGACGTTTTTTGCTGCTTGGGCGGCGGCGGTGGAGCTGGCGGAGCGAGTTCGCGCTGCATTGCGGCGAGGCGCTTTGTCAAGTCGGCTACGATTTCGCTGCGGATGGACTGCGTTTTCGAGCGCAGTTCGGCGTTGGCGGCCTTGAGAGCGGCTATTTCGGCGCGCAACTCGTCATTCTCGGCGCGCGCCTTCTCGAGACGAGCGACGCGCGAGGCGAGTTCGTCCAGGTTCGCCTGCAGGACGTCAATCTGGCCAGTCACGCGCTGCATTTCCGCGTACGCCTGTTCGCGCAGGAAGTCTTCGCGGGGCGAGGCTCCGGGAGCAGCGGCAAGAGGCGCGACGGCAACTGCCGCTGCCGCGATGAACACCGCTTTCGCTACTGTGGAGAGTTTGTTTTTCATTTCGTGCTTCCTTTGATTTCAAGTTTTCAATCTGGTAAAATGGTTTTGGTCTGATTTGCTCAAAAGAGTAGCAGCGCGAGCCATAGGACGCCGAGAACGGCGGCCGCGGTCAGGAACTTCCGTGCACGTGCATCGGCTTCTTCTTGCTGCACGCTGCGCCCGAGCGCCCCCATGCCGCCGCCGGAAAGATACCGAAAGAGCTTCTTCCCGTACGTCTCCACCAGCCACGGCGTGTCGCTCTTGGTGTATGCGTGCGCCTCGCGCAGAAGCGCAGTTCTCATGCTGTCGTTCCGTTCTGCCATGTCGTTCACGGGAGTTTTATGGTTTGCCCGCTTTGGATTCGCCCGTCGGTAGAGATAATCGCTTTGTTCGCGTCGCGTATATCTTTCCAGGCGGAAGTCTTGCCGTAGAAGCGCAGGGCGATTTTATAGAGCGTGTCGCCATCCTGGACGACATACGTCTCTGGGCGGTCGTCTGGACGTTCTTCGTCGGGACCGGCAGTGCGCGAAGCGGCGAACTCCGTAAGTTTCTGCGGAGCCGGGGGCGCGGCGGGGTCGAGGAGAGTCGGCACGTCGTCGTCATCCTCGGCGACTTCCTCGGCGATTGCCTTGGCCTCTGCGAGCGAGCGGCCTACAGGCTGGTCGTCCGATTCCGGTCCGAGACCGAGTTCCTCTTCGGAAGTGGGGAAATTCTCCGGTGAAGCCGCGTTCGCCTCGTCGGCGATAACGTCGGAAATGTCCGGCTTGTCCATTTTGTGTGGAGCGCTTGCGGTATCCTCGGCCGCCGCCGTGTCGCTGAAGCGAGAGAGCATTCTTCGCAGACGGGCGTTCTCCTCGCTGAGCGAATTGGCTTTTGCGAGCGCTTCGGCCTTCGCTTTTTCGGCCTTGGCGCAGGCGGCGGCGGATGCGGACGCAGCGGCCTTGGCGCGCTCGCATTCTTCGCTCAACTCCTTCGTGCCCATTATGCCGTGCTTCTCCGCCAGCACTTTGGCGAGCTCCACTTCGCAAAGTTCCATCCGCTCCTTAGCGAGCGGAGCCTTGTCGCTGCCCGGCTCCAGCCGCAGATATTCGCGGTACTGGCACACGGCGCCAAGATAGTCGTGGCGGTAGTCCTGCAAAAGACACGCCAGCTGGAAACGCGCACTCGCGTTTTCCCCATCCCCGCGCAGCACTTTCTCGAACGCCGCAGTCGCTTCTTCAAGACGACCAGCCGAATAATCGGCCATCGCCGCCTTGTACGCCGGCGTCCTGCGCTCGTCGCGGAATTCGCCTCGCGCCTCCTGGCTGCACGATAAAACCGCTATCGCCGCCGTCAGCACCACGCTATTCGTCATCTTCTTCGTCTTCTTCATCCTCTTCTTCCTCCTCGTCTTCCTCGTCTTCGTCTTCGTC
>CAMZET010000033.1 GCA_947305825.1 uncultured Verrucomicrobiota bacterium | reverse complement strand
ATGCGGCGGCAAGGCCGGCGCGGAGAGCGGAAGCGAGGGTGCGTTCGGCGGCGGCGAGCTCCGCGCCCGTCGAGGCCAGGCGCGAACGCAAAGCTCCGGCCATCGACGATGAGAGGCGATCGAGGTGCTGCCCGGCCATTTCTCCGGCGCCTTGCAGCAGCACGACAAGGCGGCGCGACATGGCATCGAGGCGCTCCATGATGTCTGCCATGACAGGCACGGCGATTTCAGCCGCGATGGAGGGGGTGCCGGCGCGCAGGTCTGCCGCAAAGTCGCAGAGCGTGTAGTCCGTCTCGTGGCCGACGGCGGAGATTACGGGGACCGGGAATGCGGCGACGGTGCGCACGACCTGCTCGTCGTTGAAGCAGAAGAGGTCTTCGAAGGAGCCGCCGCCGCGTGCGACGATGACGAGGTCGAGCGCGGCGGAGGCGGCGCGGCCGAGCGCCGCGACTATGCTGGCGGGCGCGTCGGCGCCCTGCACCAGCGCCGGGAATATGGTTATCGAAATGTTCGGGAAACGCCGCAGCAGCACGCGGCACATGTCGTGGACGACCGCGCCGGCCGGACTAGTCACCAGCCCTATGCGGCGCGGCATCCGCGGCAGGCGGCGCTTGCGCGTCTGCGCGAAGAGCCCCTCCGACGCCAACTTCGCCCGCAGCGCCAAGAACTGCGCCATCAGTTCCCCCTCGCCTGCAAGCCGGATGCGCAAGACCTTGAACTGGCATTCGCCGCGCTGCGGATACATCGTCACCTGCCCGCGAACCTTGACGCGGCGCCCGTCGCCCAGCGACGCGCGGCAGTCGCACGGCACGCCGGCGAACAGGACCGCGTTGAGCTGCGCTCCGGCATCCTTCAGCGCGAAATACGCATGGCCCGACGGATACTGCCTCCAGTTGGAAATCTCCGCCTCGATGTCGATGAACGCGAAGGTGCGCTCCAGGCACCCCTTGACCATCGCGACAACCTGCGAGACGGTGTATACCGCCGGCATGGCCTTTGCGGCCTGTTGCGCCTCTGGCATCATTCGCCCTCCGCGCCGCCGCCCTCGCGCCCGCCGCCCGCTCCTTCGCCTTCGCTCTCCTCCGGACGGCGGCGACGGACTTTGCGCACACGGTCAGGCTGGAGCGAACGTATGCCGACGGAGAGAATCGTGCCGACAGCCAGGAAAGTGCACATGAGGTTGGTTCCTCCGTAGGAGAAGAACGGCAGCGCCATACCCTTGGTCGGCAGCGCCTTGCAGACGACACCGAGGTTGAACGACGCCTGGAAGAAGATGATGAACGCCATGCCCATGACGAGGCAGCGGCCGAAGTTGTCGCGCGCCGCAAGCGCTATGCGCATCGACAGGATGAAGAAAAGCGCGAAAAGGACTACTACGGCGAGGGAGAAGAAGAAGCCGAGTTCCTCGGCGCCGACGGCGAAGATGAAGTCGGTATGCGCTTCCGGGAGGTAGGCCTGCTTCTGCATCGACTCGCCGAGGCCGACGCCGCACAGCCCGCCGCGGCTTATGGCTACAAGAGCCATCTTCGCCTGGTATTCGGCGGCGACCTTGGCCGCTTCGGTGACCGAGGCGCCGGCGCCGACCGAAGTCGCGCTCGTTCCCAGGAATTCGAGGATGCGCGCCATGCGGTTGGCATTGGAGAGGATTAGCGCGCCGACTACGGCAAGCCCCGCTCCGCCTATCGGCAGAAGATGCAGAAACCTCACGCCGGACTCCCACATCACCAGAAAGCCGACCAGCGCGATTACCATCGTGGAGCCGAAATCCGGCTCCAGGCAGACGGGACCGGCCATGAACGCGAGAATTATGGAACCGGCGAGCGCGCCGCGCGTGAAAAGCTCCACACGCCAGGCGATGCGGTCCAGATAGACGGCCAGGGCAATCACAGTCGCAAGTTTGGCGAATTCGCTCGGCTGCAAGCGCAACGGACCGACAGGGAGCCAGCGGTGGGAACCGTTGATTGCGCGGAAGCCGAACACTGCCACGAGCAAGGCGAATACCGCCGCGAAGAATACGGCGGTCAGCAGCCACTGGTTGCGCCAGCGGCGGTAGTCGAATGCGGCGGCTGCGGCGGCAAGGACTATACCCGCCGCCAGAAACGTCAGCTGCCGCTTCATGAAATAGTAAGGGTCGCCGTGGAGACGCATCCCGTTCACGTCACCGGCGCTCGAGAGTATCACAACGCCAAGCGCCGCGAGCATCGCGACCACCAGGACAAATGCATACAGGACCCCTTTGCGCATATCGACGGCTTCCCTTCAAAAACGCGCACCGGAGCCCGGATGCCCTCGGCTACCCGGACCCCGGCGCGTCTGGCCTGGTCTGCCGGGTCCTTACTGGACGTCCGGCGGAAGCTTGATGACCTGGTTGGGCTTCACCTCGTCCTGGTCGCCCATGTTGTTGAGTTCGCGGATGACGGCGGGGTCTACGCCGAACGCGATGGAGATGGCAGCGATATCCTCGCCCTCCGGGACGACGTAGGTGACGTAATCCTCGCCCTCCGTACCGGCGTCAACCGGCTCGGCCTCGACGGCCGGGGTGGCGGCGGGAGCCGGGGCGGCCTGGACGGGCTCGACGGCAGGCGTAGCAGGAGCCTCCTGCGGCAGGAGAACAGGCGGAGCGACTACGGCAGCGGCAACGGGCGCTGGCGCAGTCGCCGGCTTCGGTGCGGGCTTGGCCGCCGCGACGGCAGGCTTCGCAGGCGGCACGCCGGGGATTTTCAGCTTCTGGCCGACGCGAATCATGTCGCTCGTGAGACCGTTGAGCTCCTTGAGCTGGCGGATGTTGATGCCGTTGGGATACGCGATGCCGCCGAGAGTGTCGCCGGACTTGACCACGTATTCCTTCGTCGGTCCTTCATACGGCTTGTAGGCCGGCTTCGGGGGCGCGACCTGCTCGACAATCGGGCCGGCAGGGCGCTGCTCGCCGACGTCCACGTTGCCGGGAAGCATGATTTTCTGCCCGGCGCGGATGTTGTCGCCGACGATGGACGGATTGGCGCGGCGGATGGAGTCGAGCTTGATGTTGTAGCGCTTGGAGATGAGGAAGAGCGTATCGTTGCGCTGGACGACATACGGGGTCATGGCCGGCGGCGGCGGCGGGGGCGGCGCGACAACCGGTTCGACGGCGGCGGGAGCGGGCGGCGGCGGCGGGAGCACCGTCTGGGCCGGGACTTCGACCACGTCGATTTCCTCGACGTACACCGGCTGCGCCACGGGAGCGACAGGGGTCACAGGGGCGACGGGCGTCACGTCGGGCGTGACCGCTACCGGCGCGGGCTGGACGGGCTGCGCGGCCGGAACTGGCTTGACTTCATTCTGGGCGGAAGGACGCCTTGGAACGTAATTGGGATCCTTGCAGCCTGCGACTACCGCGATGGCCGCCGCGCCTAGCACTATGCCGAACTTGTTCGTCATTTTCTGTCTTCTTCTTTCTTTTGTTTGACGAGTGACGCGAAGACGTCCCCGCGCTCCTCGAAGTTTTGAAACTGGTCGAAACTGGCCGCGCCCGGAGAGAGCAGCAGCACATCCCCTTCTGCGGCTTCGCGCATGGCGACGGCTACCGCCTTGTCCAAAGTGCCGCAAACCTCGCAGGGAACGGCGCCGGACCAGGCAAGCGCGAACGCTTCTGCGGCTTGCCCAATAGTATACACTTTTCTTACCCTCTCGCGCAAGGGGGAAAGTGCTAATTTTGCGTCGTCGCCCTTTGGCAGTCCGCCGGCGATGAGGCGGAGCGTTCCGGGCGGGGACATCCTGACGGCGGCGGCGAGAGCGGCTATGCTCGTCGCCTTGGAATCGTCGATGCACACTACGCCGCCGAAGCGGCCGAGAACGTTCATGCGGTGAGGGAGCGGCACGAAGGCGGCGAACGCCGCCTTGATGCGCTCGTCGCCGAGGCCGGCGGCACGCATGAGCGCGGCGGCAATTGAGCCGTTGGCGCGGAGCACGGGATTGTCGAAGTACGAGCCGGCGAGAAGTTCGCCCGCGTCGGGCGCCGCGCAATCGAACGAAATGCGCGCCATGCCGAGAAGCCGGCGCTTGAGCGCGTGGTAGGCTTCCACGCTGCCATGGCGGTCGAGATGGTCTTCCTGGAGATTGAGGATTGCCGCCGCCTCGAAGGCGTCCGGCGGCAGCGCGGTGCGCTCCAGCTGGAAAGAGCTGACTTCGACTACCGCCCATTCCGGCAAGTCGGCGTCCGGGCGGGCGGCGAGCTCCGAGACGGGCAGGCCGTAGTTGCCGCACGGCACGCCGCCGAGAGCCTCCGCGACGAGCTTCACGACGCTCGACTTCCCCTTCGAACCGGTCACGGCCAGCATCTTCACGCCGCGACGCCGCAAAGCCTCGACGCCCAGCTGCAATTCGCTCTTCACGGGTATCGAGAGGCGCTCGCACGCCTCCAGCCAGCGGTGCGACGGCGGAACGCCCGGCGAAACAACCGCGAACGCCATGCGGGCGGTGAATTCCATGCCGGGGAAAGCGTCTTCGCCGTCCAGCGTCGCCACGTCGTAATCCATTCCGGCGAGCAGGCGCTCTGCGGCGCGTCCGCTGCGGCCGCGACCAAGGACGAGAACGCGGTTGCACACGAGAGCGCAGACGACGCGCGAGACGTCGCGTCCGCCCATGCCCGAGCCGGATGGCAGGCACAGTCCGCGTCGGAAGAGGTCTTCGGAGACGGCGCCGCCATACGTCTTGCAGCCGGCGAAAACGCTCTGCATATGCAGCGGCTTCCAGACGGGGCGCGCCTCGATGTCGGCGTCTGCCAGACGCGAAAGGAAAATATCGCGCTGGCGTTCCGACTGCGCGAGCGCGACGGTGAGCCAGTTGTTTTCGCCGTCGACGGGCGGCAGGAAGCGGAGCGTCCGGCCGAGGCGTTCGCGGTATTCGGCCTTTATTTCGGCGCGGCGGGCGAGGAATTCCGGCAGGCGGCGCAGCTGCGCAAGCCCGAGGCCGGCGAGGATGTTGCTCATACGGTAGTTGTAGCCTACCTCGACATGCTCGTACCACGGCACGGGCTCGCGGCTTTGCTGCGAACGCTTGCGCGCTCGCGCCGCCACGCCCGCATCGTCCGTCAGCAGAGCGCCGCCGCCGGACGTCGTGACTATCTTGTTCCCATTAAAGGAGAATACGGCCATTTCGCCGCCAGAACCGGCTGGACGCATCGTACCTGGCGCAAACGCGCCGAGAGCCTCTGCGGCATCCACGAGAAGCCTCGCGCCGTGGCGCTCGCAGATTTCCTCGAGCCGCCCATAGTCGCAGCAGCGCCCGTAGAGGTCTACGGATACGACCGCGACCTTCGCCTCGCCGCCGCCGCCGCACTCTTCGCACAAGGCCGTCTCCAGAAGCGCTAAATCCATGTTGCCTGTCGCGTCTGAATCGACGAAAACGCACTTGGCGCCGCGATGGTACGCAGGCCCCACCGTCGCTATGAAAGTCAAACTCGGCGCAACGACCGTCCAGGAAGAATCAACTCCCCACTCCGCCATTGCGAGGTCAATCGCCGCCGTGCCGCTGGACACGGCGACGGCGTACTTGCGGCCGGCGAGAGCGGCGACGCGCCGCTCGAATTCGTCAACCATCGGGCCGCACGGAGCCACGTAGCCGGAATCGAAGGCGGCGGCGACCTGGCGGCGCTCCTCCTCGCTTATGCATGGCGGCGAGAGGAAAATGCGGCTCATTGCATCTGCCCTTCCCCGATGCGCCCGCCAAGACGCCGCTCCCGCCGCGAATACGACTCCAAGGCCCTTTCGAACTCCTCGCGGCCGAAGTCCGGCCACAGCACGTCCGTAAAATAGAACTCCGCGTACGCCGCCTGCCAAAGAAGAAAATTGGAGAGGCGCTGCTCGCCGGAAGTGCGTATAATCAAATCCGGGTCGGGGATGCCGGCGGTGTCGAGATAGCGGGAAAAGTCCTCTTCGGTCGCGCAACCGCCCGCTTGCGCGGCGCGCTGCGCCGCACGAACAATTTCGTCGCGCCCGCCGTAGGAAAGCGCCACCACGAGCGTGAAAGCCCCGCCAGCCGTGCGTTCTTCCAGCCCCGCGATTTCTTTCTGGAGCTTCTCCGACAAATCGCCGCGTCGCCCTATAACGCGAAAACGGACGCTGTTCGCGACTAGTTCCCGCTCCTTGCTCTTTATGTACGTGGACAAGAGCGCCATCAGCCCGCCGACTTCCTCCTTCGAACGCTTCCAGTTCTCCGTCGAAAAGGCGTAGACGGTCAGGAATTCGACGCCCGCCTCCTTGCAAAGGTGCATGGCGCGGTCGAGCGCGTCCGCGCCGGCGCGATGGCCGGCGAGCCGCGGGAGCCCGCGCCCCTTGGCCCAGCGGCCGTTCCCGTCCATGATGACGGCTATGTGGCGCGGCACGGCCATCGCAATCACACGCCAATCCTGAGCGTCGTCTCGCGCGCCGGCCCTACCGACAGGACGCCGAGCTTGCCGCCCACGAGTTCCAGTATTCGCTCCACGTAGCGTTTCGCGTTCGCCGGAAGCGCCTCGTAGGACGTGATGTGCGACGTCTCGCACTGCCAGCCGGGCAGCTCTTCGTATACCGGCTCGCACCACTTCAGGACTTCCAAATCCGCAGGGAACGTAGTATAGACGAAGCCGTCCTTGCGGCGGTAGCCGGTGCAAATCTTGACCACCGGGAACGTGTCGAGGACATCGAGCTTGGTCATGGCCCAGAAATCGACGCCGTTGACGCGCTGGGCGTAGCGGCCGACGACGGCATCGAACCATCCGCAGCGGCGGGGACGCCCCGTGGTGGCGCCGAATTCCCCGCCGCGCTTGCGGAGCGTCTCTCCGTCTTCGTCATTCAATTCGGTCGGGAAGGGGCCTTCGCCGACGCGCGTCGTATAAAGCTTCAATACGCCGATGACGCGGTCTATTGCGCGCGGCGGCACTCCCGCTCCGGTGCACGCGCCTCCCGCCGTCGGGTTGGACGATGTCACGAACGGGTACGTGCCGAAGTCGATGTCGAGCATCGTCGCCTGCGCTCCCTCGAAAAGAACGCTCGCACCGGCGTCGAGCCGGTCGTGCAGGAGTTGTATCGTGTCCGTCACGTAGGGCATGAGTGCGCTGACCATCGGTGCGTAGAGGCGGACCATCTCCTCCGGGTCGAGTTCCAGCGCTCCGAGCGAACGCAGGGTGCGGTTGGCCTCGGCGACCTGGGCGCGGACGTGGTCGAGGAAGTCGGGCTTGAGTATGTCGCCGACCCTCATGCCGCAGCGCCCTACCTTCGCCGCGTAGGCCGGCCCTATCCCGCGCCCGGTGGTTCCGATTTTGCTGCCGTCGGAGCGGGCGGCCTCCTCGGCGCGGTCCAGCGCGCGGTGCCACTGCATCACCATGTGCGCCCTCTCCGATATGTGGAAGCGCCCCTTCAGCGCAAAGCCCCAGCTCTCCACCTGCTCGAGTTCGCGCATCAAATCGAACGGGTCCATCACGACGCCGTTGCCGATTATGCAGTTCTTGCCTTCGTGCAGTATGCCGCTCGGCACGAGGTGGAGGACGTACTTCTTGTCCCCGACCACGACCGTATGTCCGGCGTTGGAGCCCCCCTGGAAGCGGACGACTACATCCGCCTCTTCCGTCAGGAAGTCGATTACCTTGCCTTTTCCTTCATCGCCCCACTGGGCTCCTACGAGTA
This sequence comes from uncultured Verrucomicrobiota bacterium, assembly GCA_947305825.1. The sequence continues at coordinate 2,566 of CAMZET010000033.1, read as the reverse complement.
CGGTATTCATGATGGTTGTTCTTTCGGTTTCAGATTGCCTGCGTCGGAAGACTTGTCTACGCCGATGCCGAAAAGCGCGAAATCGCCTTTTAGGGGGTCGCCTGGGAAGACGTCGGCTAGGACGTCGCGGAGGCGGCGAGCGACGGCGAGCGACGCGCACCGCGCCTTGATTAGGCCGAGCCGCCTCGCTTCCGCCAGCACGTGCACGTCGAGCGGCGGAAGGAGCGTCGAGCGGTCTATGAAATCGGCCCAGATGCCGAGGTCGACGGGCGAGCCGGAGCGCACCATCCAGCGCAGGAACATGAACGTGCGCTTGCACGCCGACGTCGCCGGCGACGGGACGACGCCGCAGCCGGCGAACGCCTTGGATATTGCCCGCGCCGCCGTCAGCGCGTCGCGGTCGGGAGTCTGGCTGCGCACGAAATCCCCGAGCGTCCCGTGCCGCTCGATGAGCTGCGCATAGCGCTCGAGAAACGCCCGGAACTGCGGCCGCGTGAAGAAACGGTAGTAGCTGCCTTCGCCGCGCAGCTGGTCCATTATCTCGAACAGCCTCGAACGCAGCCAGAAATCCATCTCGCCGCCGCTCCAGTCCCAAAGCTCGTAAAGCTTGGGCATGAACGCCTTCCGGCTCCCGAAACTGAGCATGGCCGACACGAACGCCATCGCCTCCTGGTTGGGACGCCTCCAGACTTCGTGCATCCAGCGGGACGGGTCGTCGCAGATGAAATGCACCGTCTCGTACTTCTCGGCGCAGCGTACCAGCAACTCTCTCGTCTCTGCCGGGATTTTCGTCATTTCGCGCGCCCTTTCCCCATGCCGAAGAGCCGCAGCGTGGCGCGGAAATCGGCCGGCAGCGGCGAATGGACGGAAATCTGGGCTCCTTTCTCGAGCGGATTGCGCAGCGAAAGCGACGAGGCGTGGAGCATCAGTCGCGGGACTTGCATCATGCGCGGTTCGCGCGCGGTCTTGAAGCCGAACACGCGGTCGCCGAGTATGGGATACCTGATAGAAGAAAGGTGGCGGCGTATCTGGTTGGTGCGGCCCGTCTCTATGCCGACGCGCAGGAAACTTGCGCCGTCGCCGACGGACTCCCTATGGACGTCGGTGACGGCCGACTCGCCGTCGAGAGCGTCGTCGATGCGCGTATGCGCGAATTTGAATTCGCCCGCGACTATGGCATGGTAGGTCTTCGTCACGCGCCTTGCCTTGAACACTTCGATGGCGGCCTCCTTTGCCGCGTGGCTGAGCGCAAACAGCAGGCAGCCGGAAGTCTCGCGGTCCAGGCGGTGCACCGCCTCCAAGCCCGGAAGCTTCTCCTGTTCGCGCAAGACCGACTCCACGCTGCGAGCGTCGTCGCAGCTGAGAAGCCCCGCAGGCTTGTCGGCCACCAGATATTCGCCTTCGCGCCAGAGGACGCGGATATGGGGGGTGGTTCTCTTGGCGGCGGCGGCGCCAGGGCCCGCACCCTGCGGCGTGGCGGCCTTCGGCGGCCTGGAAGCCTCGACGACATCGCCGGGCTTGAGCGCGTACCTCGCCATCCATATGCACTTGCGGTTCACCCAGACCTGCCTCGCGTCAATCAACGCCTTGGCCGCCCGGCGAGAAAGGCCGAACCGCTCCGCCAGGAAATCCTGGAGCGCAGCGGCCTTGGACACCGTGATTCTGGCTATCGCCCCGCCAGGCCCTTTCTCTGCTCGCATCTTGTGAGCACCTCACACTTTGAGTATGCTTCCGACGACACCCTTGATTTTCCGCCCCACGCGGCTCGGCGCCAGCGTTATCTCGATTTCGTCCTGGTTCTCGCCTTCGTCCGTCTCCGCGACGATGCCGACCGTGGTCGTGTCGCCGTCAAGCGCTTTGCGGAAATTGGTGGGCAGCGGCTCGTCGCCCATGAGCTCGGCGAACTTCTTTGCCTTCGCCGCCTCCTCGTCCGCCAAATCGAACATCGCCAGGAACGATGCGTTCACGTTCGTGAAGCGCCCGTCGGGGTCGCAGGAGAAAAGCGCGCACGGGGAAATCGAGAACGCACCCTCCTTCGCCCGCAGCATGTCGTTCACCTTCCGGCGGCGCTCCACGTTGCGGACAGTGAACACCAAATCGCCAGGGTCTATCAGGTCGATTACCGAAACCGTAACTTCGCACGCGAACTTCGACCCGCCCTTGTTCAATCCGTTCGCGTCGAGCATCATGTGCCTGTCTTCGTCGAGACCGCGGCGTATGCGCTGCACTATCTCCGGCGAAAGGCCGGGAATCAACATGGAAATCGGCTGGTCCAGCGTCTCTTCCGGCATATAGCCGAAATGCTCCTCTGCGCGAGGATTGGTTTCCAGTATATGTCCGCTCGGATCCGTTATCACTACGGCATCATACATTCCGGCCAGGAACTGACGGAAGAGCGACTTGCGATCTTTTGGAACGAATAACGGTGCCATATGTGCCACATATTATACCATAATTTCCCGACACCGCGCAAGTGCGCGCCCCCACCCTTGTTCTCAGGGAAAATTGTATAATCTACTGGGTAGGCTTTTAACAATCGGAAAAGGAGGACTGACACCATGAAGAA
>CAMZET010000032.1 GCA_947305825.1 uncultured Verrucomicrobiota bacterium | reverse complement strand
ATGCAATCGATTTTGACGCCGCGCTCGCGCAAGGCGAGCCAGACGCCGAGATGGGAAATACCGCGCGCGCCGCCGCCGCCAAGCGCCAATCCTGTCTTGCCCATTTGCCGCTCTCCTGTTTTCTCGTCCTGCTTACGCGAGCGTCCAACCGCCGGCCGGACTTTGTTTAAGTCAGAGAGAATGTCCGCCGTCACAAACAAGCGTCTGGCCAGTAATCCAGGCGGCGCCCGGAGAAAGGAGGAAATCGATGGCAGCGGCAGCGTCGTCCGGCGAACCGAAGCCGAATGGATAGGAGGCGCGCAAGGCATCCAGCTGCGGCGGCGCGAGCTTTTTCAACCAGGAGCGCGACATATCGGTTTCGACGATGCCGAGGACGACGGCGTTGAGGCGAAGGCCCTTGTCGGCGAGTTCTGCGGCGGCCGGCTTGAGAAAGCCCTCTACCGCGCCCTTGGCGGCGGCGTAGGCGGCATGGCCTTTGGCGCCTTCATGGGCCGCGAGCGAGGAGACGAGTACGGCAGAGGACTGCGGCGCGTGGTTCCCGCGCTTGGACATCCAGCCCAGAAAGCGGAGCGGGAAAGCGGCGTGCAAGGCGAACAGGCGTTGCATATCGTCGGCTCGCACCATCGAAATAGGAGCGACAGCATCGAAACCGGCGGCGTGCACGAAGCCCTCCGCGCCGTCGAAACGCTTCTTGACGGTTGCCGCCAGCGCTTCCATCCCCTCAGGCGTCGAAACGTCGCAGGCGAACACGTCCACGTCTGGCTGGTCCCAGTATGCGTCTGCGAGACGGTCGCAGTCGCGCCCGATGGCTAGCACACGCGCACCTCGCGCAACCAAACGAGCGACCACGGCACGCCCTATGCCGCCGCACGCGCCCGTGACAACAGTGCACCAGGAGCCCATCTTGCTTGACTCCATCTTTCTTGTCGCCATCTTACTTGCCTCCAAATAATGAGCCGGAGTCGGGACCGAGCGCTCGCAAGTAGATGTAGAACCCGAAACGCCAATCGTCGTCGGACTTCGACCAATCTATGCGGCGGTAGTCGTTCTCGTAGCTGACCGAGAAACGGAAGCCTAGGCAGTCGGTGCGCAAATCGAACCATGCGCCGACCTCGTCGAGCTCGTCTTCGCGGCAATCCCAGCGCAGGAACGGGCCCCACGCGAGAGCATCGGTGATTTCGTGCTCAATTTTTATGGAGGCGAGGGAATACTTGGCCCAGTTGAAATCCTCGTTGCGCTGCTCGGCATCGTCGTACGGCGAGGAGGCGTAGTCCCAGATGCGGTGGTCGCGGCTGCCGAAGGAGAGTTCGTACTTCAGGCGTCTGGTAAGCGACTGTCGCCAGGCGATGTCTGAATAGGCGACGCGCTTGTTCTCCGGGTCGAATTCGGCGCGGGCGAGGAGAGCGCAATCGTCGGCGGGGAACCAGCGGAGGCGCAAGCCGGGGAACACGGCGCCGGCGTGGCGGCCGTAGTTCGGGTCTTCGGCGTGCCTGGCGCGGCGATGGAAGCGATTCTCGTCCGTCCAGGACGTGTCATTGAACTGAATGGCGGCGTAGACGTCGAGGTCGAAAACCGTTTTCATGCGGCCGGAATCGTCGGCTCGGCGGATGGCGTTGCGCAGGCCCGGCGTGACGCCGTACCAGGAATAGGGGAGGTTGCGGGAACGGCCGGCGAACTGGTCGAGCCAGTCGCGAGAGCCGTCGATGGAGTCGAAATAGTACGGGCGCTCGCCGGAGCCGAGGCCGTGGTATTCGGCCTCCTGCGCCAGTACGTCGAAATACGGCTCGACCATGTGCTGCCAGCCTTCGGCGAAATACGCCGTGCCGCGCGCCGAGAACGTCGCGCCGCCCTCGACAATCGAGCGCCATGCGCCGTCTCCCGTAGAGCCGGAGCGGCCGTAGCCGTCTTCCGGCGGCACGCCGGTGTCGCTCCAGTAGGTGCCGCGGACAGCTGCTCGCGGCACGACGCTCACCACGTCCGCCACCCGGAACGGCAGCGTCAGGCGGTGATAGGTGTCGAAGCGGAAAGCCTGGTAGTCGGCCCATTCGCCGGGCGAATAGCGGAACGGCGTCGCCGTCTCGCGGCTGCCGTATTTCGCATAGTTGCGGTCGAGGAAGCCGGCGCGCGTCGAACTCTCGTAGTTCACCGCGCCTACCCACGGCACAGGCGTCGGCATGATGTCGAAATACGCTTCAGGCAGACGAGCGACGCCACCGTAGAAATCGTTGAGCGGACCGGCCACGCTCAAGCCAGAGCCGAAACCGCTCTCGACATGCTCCCACGCCGCCTCGTTGCCGTCATGGCCGAGAAAGCGATTGCGCGAGCCGAAGATGCCGTCGCGCAGGAAGTCGCGCCGGAAGTGCGAGTCGGAGTAGTACGAGCCGCGCACACGGACGGTATCCCGCTCCGTCGGCTCCCACAGATGCTCAAGCATCATGCCGTAGCGGTCGTCGTGAACTTTCGAGCCCCAGTTCATGTAGTGGTATTTGCGCGGCGCATCCCAGTGGTTGTCGTAGTGGTCGGCGTCAAGGTCGTGGGCGTAGTAGACCTTGAATTTGCCGCGGCCGAAGTCGCCTAGCTGCCATTTCACGCCCTGTCCGAACGCGAGGCCGTTCTTGGTGCGCATATCGAAGCGCGTGGAGCCGCGCAGCCCCCACTCGCCCTCGCCGAAACCGCCCGCTATGCCGTAGACGTATTTCGTGAGCAGGTAGGCGCCCCAGCGCGACGTGTAGCCGGGCATCACGCGCAGACCGTAGTCGGTGTTCAGAGGATGGCGCCAATACGGGAAATACGCGATTGGGACGCCCCAGGCGCGAAGAACGAGATTGCGCACCGTTATGTACTCGCGGTCGCGGTACGTCACCTCGCCAGTTATCGCCCAGTGGAGATGGTCGGCATCGTTCGTGCAGCTCGTTATCGAAGTCGGGTCGCTGAATTCGTAGACGTCGCCCTTCTTCGTGACGAGTTCGGACAGTAGGCAGACGGGGTGCGCGACGGCGCGGACGGAGCCGGAGGCGACGAGGGTGCCTGTGATGTTGTCTGCGGCCATGCGGTCTGCCGTCACGCTGAGCGTGGTGCGCGCCAGAGCCGGCGCGGCCGATGCAGCGAGCGGCGCGAAAACCGCGACGGCGGCGAGAGCGCCGGCGGCGACCGACAGAAGCCCGGCTGGGGCTGGGGTGGTATTCTGCTTCATGATTGAGAGTATATCACTTCCGAGGTGGTTGCGTCAAGTATGGAAAACGACTCCGGATGGCGGTGGAGTTCCGAGACGAACGTCAGGCGCGTCGAATATTCCTTCTGGAGACGCGAAAGCAGGTCGGCATCCTCGGTGCGCAGGCGCGCCATGACCTGCGGCGCGATGACCACCTTCGGCATGACGGTGCGCCCTTCCACGCGCGCTTTCTTGAGGATGCTGGCGAGGCGGCGCTGGAGTTCAATGGAAATTGCGAGCGGACTCTTCACGACACCGTGCCCGTGGCAGTAGGGGCAGCGGGAAGTGAGCATGGAAAGAAGGGAGCGGTCCTGTCGCTGGCGGGACATCTCGAGGAGCCCGAGTTCGGAGATGGGCAGGACGTTGGTGCGGGCGCGGTCGCGCTTCAGCGCCACCCGCAAAGCCTTGTAGACCTGCGTCTGGTGCTTGCGCATCTTCATGTCGATGAGGTCTAGTATGACAAGGCCGCCAATGTTTCGCAGGCGCAGCTGGCGCGCCACCTCTTCCACCGCCTCGAGATTGACTTCGAGAATCGCGTCTTCCTGCGAGCCCGTGCCCTTGAAGTGGCCGGTGTTCACGTCGACAGCGATGAGAGCCTCCGTTTCATCGATAACGAGATAGCCGCCGCTCTTGAGGTTAACCTGCCGCGAGAAAGCCTCGTCGAGCTGCCGCTCGATGCCGTAGTGCTCGAATATGCCGGCATCGCCGTCGTAGCGGCGTATCTTGGAGCGCGAGCGCGAAGAGATGAAGCCGGTTATTTCGCGCATCCTCGTGAAGCTGCGTTCGTCGTCGATTACGATGGCATCCACGTCCTCCGTGAGCCAGTCGCGCACGACCCTCTCGCAGAGGTCGGGTTCCTGGAAGATGCAGCAAGGCGTGCGCAGGTTTTTGGTGTTCTGCTGCATTTCGTTCCAGATAGAGAGGAGGTTGCGCAAGTCTCTTGCGAAAGCGCGCGCGGAAGCGCCCTGGCCGACCGTGCGCACGACGAGTCCGACGTTGTCGGGAAGAGGAAGTTTGTCGAGGATGTCTTTCAGGCGCTGCCTTTCCTTGGCATCGACGATTTTCTTTGAAACGCCGCGCACACGCGCGCCGGGCATCATGACGAGATAGCGGCCCGGGATGGAGAGGTTGGCGGTGACGCGTGGGCCTTTCGTCGAAATAGGGCCTTTGGTGACCTGTACGACGATTTCGGAACCCGGCGGGAAGCGCTGGGCGATTTCGGCGTCGGAGAGGCGACTCTTGCGGCTGTTCTTGCCGCGGCGCGGCTGCTCGTCGCCGCCATTCTGCATTTCGTCGTCGCCCTCCATGAGCGCGTCGATGTCGGGAATCATGTCCCAGTAATGGAGAAAGGCGTTCTTCTGTAGCCCTATATCAACGAACGCCGCCTGCAGATCGTTCTCCAGATTCTGTATGCGGCCCTTGAAAACGGAGCCGACGAGGCGCTCGTCTTCCGTGTGCTCGACCATAAATTCTTCGAGCCGCCCGTTTTCCATGACCGCAACTCTCGTCTCTAGGGTTTCGACGTTTACTATGATTTCGCGCTTGAGCTGCGAGCGCTTAAGCCAACCGAACAGGTTCATTGAATCTCCTTTTTGTGGATAGATACGCTTTGGACAAGGCCGAGTGCGGCCATTGACACTATGAGGAAAGTGCGGCCAGAGGACATGAACGGCAGCGGCAGCCCCGTAATCGGGACCAGCCCCACCGTCATGGCCATGTTGATGTAGGCGTGTGCGAAAATCAAGGTTGTGGCGCCGAGGGCGAGAATCCTGCCTTCCATGTCGGCGGCGCGGAAGCTTGTCCAGGCTCCTGCCGTGCACAGCGCGGAGAAAAGCCCCAGCAGCGCAAGTGCGCCCACGTAGCCGGTCTCTTCAGCCCACACGCAGAAAATGAAGTCGTTCATGGAGACGGACGGCGGCAGGTACTTGAGACGGTTGGTCTCGCCTTTGCCGATGCCTCGCCCGCGCACCCCGCCCGACCCTATTGCTATGAGCGACTGCCGCAGGTTGTAGCCCGCTCCCATAGGGTCGGTCTCCGGGAACAGGAACGTCTTGACGCGCTTTACCTGATGCGGCTTCATCGGCACGTATTTGAGGATGGCGTCGCGCCTCTCTTCGCTCTGGCCGGGCTTTTCGGCCTCGTATATGGCTCCAAGGAGAAGCGACACGGCGACGGCGGCGACAGACAGCAAGGTGAATAGCCCCTTGCGCCAGACGCCGGCGGCGACAATCATGACTATTACGGCGGGCACGAGAGCGAGGGTAGTGCCCAAATCAGGCTCGAGGAGGATGAGGACGGCCGGGACGCCAGCTGTCAGGCACGCGCAGACGAATACGGGGATTTCGTCTTCACGCGGCGAATACTTGTCTTGCGGGATGTCGCCGCCGGGCCCGTCAGCAGCCATCTCGCGCAATCCCGGCCGCGCCAGGAGTTTCGACAAAAACACGATTGTGCAGAGTTTCGCCACTTCGCTCGGCTGGAAGAACCAGAGCCAGCGCCTGCCGCCGTAGACCGTCTCGCCGACGACGAGCACGAGCACGAGCATCGCAAGAGAGGCGGCGTATGCCGCCGGCGAGAAAAACTTCACTATGTCGCGGTAGTCGAGGTACGCGAACAGGAAATAGACGGCGAGACCTATTCCCGCGCTCATCAAGTGGTTTATCCACATTCCGTGGAATATAGCCTCGCGGGCGTGTCCGGCGCTCCATATCGCAGTCGCGCCGCAGCCGATGAGCGCGAGCATCGCCGCGAACAGGACCCAGTTGAAGTCGAGAAGGCGCCGCAGTTTCACGATTTCGCCTCCCCGAACCTGGCTTTGAGGATTTCACGGACCTTCGGGGCGGTCGTTCCGCCGCCAGTGTCGCCGTTTTCAATTACCATCGCAATGGCGAGGGTCGGGTTTTTCGCCGGCGCGTAGGCGATGAACCAGGTGTTTTTGCGTCTGGTGGCGCCGGAGCCTACTTCTGCGGTGCCGGTCTTGCCGGCGATTTTCACGGCGAGTCCATCGCCGGCGCGACGCCCCGTGCCGCCGTCCACAACCATTTCCATTCCTTCGCGCACGGCGCGAAGCATGGCGGCGGAGAAAGGCAGCTCCTTGCGCCGGGCCGGCTCGCCGGCCTTGAGATGCGGCGTGACGAGATAGCCAGTACCTATTGCCGCCGCCACGCGCGCCATCTGCAACGGCGTCACGAGCAGCATCCCCTGGCCTATCGCCATCTGCGGCAGGTCGCCGGGATACCACCTCTCGCCCCAATGTTCACGCTTCCATTCGTCGTCCGGCACGACGCCCGCCGCTTCCGCCGGGAAATCTATCCCCGTCTTCGCGCCTAGTCCGAACGCACGCGCAGCGCCTATGAGAGCGTTCGTGCCCGCCTTCACGCCCAAGTCGCAGAAGAACGGGTTGCACGATTCCCGCAGCGCGTGGCGCAAATCCATATCGCCGTGCCCCCACGTGCGCGTGCAACGGATGCGCACTCCGCCTATCTTGTAGGCGCCGACGCACTCGTAGACGGCGCCGGACGAGATGCCGCGCTCCATCCCCGCGAACGCCGTAATCGGCTTGAACGTCGAACCAGGAGCATACGTCCCCGCGCTTGCCCGGCACATGAGCGGCTTGGCCGGGTCTGCGGACAGGCTTTTCCAGAGCGCGGCGGGGAGCGTCGGCACGAAATCGTTCGGATCGAAACCTGGAGAACTGGCCATGACGAGCACGGAGCCGTCGCGGGGGTCCAGCGCGACGCAAGCCCCGCAGTGGCCTTCCAGCTGCTTTTCCGCCTCGCGCTGGAGTTTCAGGTCGAGCGAAAGCCGCAGGTCCGGCCCTTTCTGCGGCTCGATTTGGGTCCATTCGCTGTGGGCGAAGCCTCTGGCGTCCACGGTCAGGCATCTTTGCCCCGGCACGCCGCGCAGAAAGCTGTCGTAGCGCGCCTCCAGCCCGCCGCGCCCGCGCATCTCGAAATCGATGTAGTTTACGCTCTCGTCCCCTTCCGGGGCCTCGACGCGGTCGCGCCCGACGTATCCGACCAGATGCGAGGCGAGCGTCCCATGCGGATAGTGCCGCTCCAGGCTCTCCTCGCACTCGAAGCCTTCCAGCGCGTCGATATGCTCGGAAAAGCGTGCGAGTTCGTCGTCTGTGACGTTGCGCCAGACTACAAGCGGGCGGGCGAGTTTGCGCTTCAGATGGCTTTCGATGTCGGCAATGTCTATGTGGGACGGGCGGCCGATGACGGCGGCGGCATCCGTCACGGCCGCGAAGATATTGGTGGCGGTGGATGCCCAAGTGCGCTTCTGGAACGCCTCGGCGTTCAAGACGATGGAGCGAGCGGGACGGTTGGCTGCGAGGACTTCTCCGCCGGAGGCGAGGATTCTGCCGCGCGCGCCCGGCACGCGCACACGCCGAATGCTCTGGCGGGCCGCATCGTACGTCAGCGCGGCCACCTGGTCTACCTGCACATCCTTCAGGCGCATCGCCAGGGCGGCGAAACCGGCCAGGAACAAGGCCCCGACCGCCAGGCACGTCATGCCCTGCGGACGCTCACCGCGCTCCATGTTCATCCACCGCTCCTTTCCGGTCCAGCCATTGCAGGATTTGCCATGTCGCCGCCGCCGTCGCCGCGCCGACAGGTATCGAGAGGAGGAGACGCGCGAACACGCCGCCGTCAAGCCCGCCGGTCCACATCCGCAACCACAGCTGGTATGCCGGGAACGCGAACGCGAATGTGCAGCGCACGAGGTCGGTCCAGTAGAGGAACGCCGCCACGAGAGAGAAGAAAGCGATGCTCGCGGCGAACGGGAGCGAGGAGAGGCCGTCCTCCAAGGCGCCGGCCGCCGCCGCGAACAGGAACATCGGCCACGGCGCCCTCTTCGCCGCCATGTATATCGACGCCATCAGCAGGAACGGAAAGCCGACGCCGGCGATTTTCGGCAGCAACTCCTCGGCCGCGCCGCCAAACACAAGCGCCAGCAGTCCTATCGCGAGATGTGGCAAGTCCTTGTTCATCTCTCTTCGGGGGTCTCCTGCTCTTCGGGAATCTCCTGGACAAAGACATCTTCCAGTGTCGCGAAATCGACCGCCGGCTCCACGTCTCCCTCGCGAATGGCACCGTCCTCGCTCTCGCGCATGCCGATGAGCGTGCCCACGGCCAGACCTCCCGGGAACACGCCACCAAGCCCCGACGTGAGGATGCGCGAACGCGGCGGAAGCTCCGCGCCTACCGTCAGGTAGCGCAGCACCAACATCTCGTCCGTGCCGCCAGAGAGTATCCCCTTGGCGCCGCGCGCGCCTTCGACCATGCACGCCACGCGCAGCGACGGGTCTGTAATCAGCAGCACTTCGGCAGTGTGCGGGGAAACTGAGGCCACGCGCCCTACCAGCCCATCCGGAACCGCCACGACCGCGCCTTGGCGCAACCCGGAAAGCGCCCCACGCGAAATGCGGATGGTCTTCCTGGCGCCGGCGGCGCCGCCGCCTGCGGAAAGCACGGCCGCCGCCTTCCACTTCCCGGGCAATGCCTTGGAATAGCCCAGCAGCCTGCGAAGACGTATGCATTCGTCGCGCAGACGCTCGCAGTAGCCGCGCTCCATCGCAAGAGCCGCCAGCTCGCGCCGCAACCGCTCGTTCTCCGCCTGCGCCGCCGCCCCGCGAAACACACCGCGAATGCGGCTGAATACGCCGTCAGACAATATGCGCTTGACGCGTTCGACGGGATACACCGCCTCAGCCGACGCCGCGCGGAAAAGCACCAATATGCCGACTATCGCCGCAGCCGCAGCCGCGACCGCCAATGTCGCGCGCCCCTCAGGTCGCTTCATCCCTTCCTCCTCGCCTGCGCGAGGATAGGGCTGCTGTCGCTTCGTTCAAATCCCTATCCCTTTCGGTGCTGCGAGAGGAAATCGATTTCGCTCATGACAACGCCCGTCCCCTCGGCCACCGCCGAAAGGGGATCGTCCGCAACCACGACGGGAAGTCCCGTCTGCTGGGATAGAAGCCGGTCGAGCCCGCGCAACTGCGAGCTGCCGCCGGAAAGCACCAGGCCGCGGTCTATAAGGTCCGCCGCCAGCTCCGGCTCGCATTTGTCTAGAGTCGAGCGCACCGTATCCACTATCAACGTGACAGGATCCTTGAGCGCCCCACGTATTTCCTCTGATGTTATTGTTAGGGTCTTGGGCAGACCGGTCACCACGTCCATGCCGCGCACGTCCATGGCCTTCTCCTCCCCGGTGGGGTAGGCGCTGCCAATCTGGATTTTGACCTCCTCCGCCGTCCTTTCGCCGATGTGGAGGTTGTAGACCCGTTTGATGTAGTTTCGGATGCAGTCGTCCATCGCGTCTCCGCCAGCGGCGCGCTGGCTGTTCGAATGGACTATGCCCGCCAAAGAGATGATGGCGACTTCGCAGGTGCCGCCGCCGATGTCCACAATCATGGAGCCGGCCGGCTCCGCCACCGGGAGTCCGACGCCAATAGCGGCGGCCATCGGCTCCTCGATGAGGAGCACGTCGCGCGCTCCGGCGTTCTCCGCCGCGTCCTGCACCGCGCGCTTCTCCACTTCCGTTATCCCGCTCGGAACCGCTATAACAATCCTCGGCCGCGCCCACTTCATGTTCTTCGTCCACCACCGCTTCGGGCAGACCTTGTTGATGAAGTACGCAATCATCGCCTCGGTTATGTCGAAATCGGCTATCACGCCTGACTTCATCGGGCGAATGGCGATTATGTTGCCGGGTGTGCGGCCAAGCATCTGGCGCGCCTCCTCGCCAACCGCAAGCACGTGCTTGGAACCGGCCTGTATGGCGACTACGGAAGGCTCGCGCAGCACTATGCCGCGATCCTTCACGTACACGAGCGAATTCGCCGTGCCGAGATCGATGCCGATGTCGGTCGAGAACAGATTCTTTAGTTTTCCAAACATCTTCGTGTCGTTTCTGCCTAGTCCAAGGTTCGCTGCATATTTTACGCTATTTCCGCCCGTCTGTCAAGCGGGACGGCCGAGGTTTCCGGCGCAATTTGCTTTTTGACGGGTGCCGGGAAGGGTTTTTAGCCTCATTATTTTTGCTCCCCCCCCCAGGGGGGTATCGGGGAGGCCGGCGGGGGTGGACAAAGGGGGGGGACC
>CAMZET010000031.1 GCA_947305825.1 uncultured Verrucomicrobiota bacterium | reverse complement strand
ATCTCGCCCGTCGAGGCGACAGCCGGTACTGACGGCCTCGGCGGCGGCGGCGGCGGCGGACGCTACAACGCCAAGGGCGCCAAGGGCGGCTCCGGCGTCGTCGTCATCCGCGTCCTCCGCACTCGCACCGTCATGTCCATGCCCGGCGATGACGACCCGGACTACACCGACGTGAATATGCGCCTCCTCCCGGGCTCGCTCACCTATACCGGCGGCGAATACAGTTTCGAAGACCTCGGACTCGACCTCGACCTCGACCCCGACTACGTGGACGTGACGGGCGAGACGACGGCATCCTCGGCCGGGCGCCATGAAATCTACGTCACGCTCCGCCCAGGCCTTCGCTGGGCCGACGACAATTCCTCCAGCGTCGTCACCTGCGCCTGGAACATCGCCAAGGCGACACTCGAGGCGTCCGTCTCGGTTTCCTCCTGGCAGCGCGGCTTCACGCCCGCGACGCCCGTCTTCTCTTCCAATCTCGAATTGACCGAGGGCGTCCACTACGTCTACAAGTACCGCGCGGCTGGCGAGAGCGCCTGGCTTGACTGGTCTTCCGCGGCTGCGGCCACGCTCGGCGTCGGAAACTACGAACTCCAGGCCGAAATCCTGGACAGCGAGTCGTACGAGTTCGCCGGCGGCAGCCTGACGGCATCCTTCTCGGTGTACGACTACGACTCCTCCGTGGCGTATCCGGACTATCTCGGGTACCACATCGTGACGACGGTGACGAACCACGAAGGGGAGGCGCTGGCCGACTTCCCGATGCTGGTGCGCATCGACGCGGCGACGGCGGCGGACGTGTACCGCTATGCGCAGCCGGACGCTTCCGACATCCGCTTCACGGTGCTGGGCGACCAGGAGACCGTCCTGCCCTACGAAATCGTGAATTGGGGCGAGGAAGGTTCGCTTGAAATATGGGTGAAGGTGCCGGAATACCGCATGGGCCTCCAGGTCGTGATGAGTTTCGGCTACGTGGTGGACGGAGACGGCAAGCGCAAGGCGGTTCCGGAGAACCTTGACGCGACGGACGTGTGGAGCGACTACGTGGGCGTCTGGCATTTGGGCGAAGACGTGGCGGCGGAAGCGGCGGGCACGGCGGTATCGTCGAATTCGACGGTGGCGCTGCTTGATTTGACGGCGGCCGGCGCCGGGAGGGCCGGTACGGTTTCCGCGAATGGCGTTGTCGGGCGCGGGCGCGTTGCGAACGCGACTGGCGCGGCGAAGGCCGGCTACCTGCGCACGGCTGGTTCCAGCGCGGCTGACATCCTCAACGTCGGCAGCAACTTCACGTTCTCGGCGTTCGTGTCGCTGGCGAGCCAGGGAGACGGCACGACGCCGAGCCTGGCGGTGCGCAAGACGTCGATGAACGCGGCCAACGGCTGGGGCGTGGCGATTGCGGCGGACGGCAGTTCCGTCAGGGTGGCGGGTTCCGGCTCGACTTCGGCGACAGCCCCGGCGACGCTCGCGCCCGGCGGCTTCGCTTCCGGCGAATGGACTCTTGTCACCGTCGTCTACGACAACGAGAGCGCGACCGTGTTCGGCGCCGGCGAGTCCGGTTTCGTGACGAACAACGCCCCGCTCTCCATAAAGGCGGCGAAGGACAACACGGCGGCCCTCGCGTTCGGCGGCTCCGCCGTCAACGGCTACGGCGCGCTTTTCGGCGTCCTGGATGAAGTGCGCTTCCGTCGCGGCTCGGTGGACGCCGCCTGGTTCGTCGCCGACTACCTGCAGGCGGCGGACGCCGCCGTCTCCGTCGGCAACATCATGACGCCGCCAAACCAGACCTTCGAGAACCGCTGGACAGAAGAGCCGTCCATCGCCACGACCATATGGGCGGCCGGCGAAGAGCCCCCGACGCTCTCGACAGGCGCGACCACATACGGCGACGCCATCCACTGGTCGTACTACGACGTCGACGGCAACGAGCTTTCCGGCCCGCCCACGACCGAGGGCATCTACACGCTCGAAGTAAACGTGCCGTCCGGCGCGGAGAGCGAAGGCTCGACGGTGGTGCGCTCCTGGGCCGACCTCGACTACGTGATTTACATAACGGTGACGGGCGACGCGCCGGTGACGAGCCTCGACGGCGACACGGCCTCGGCTACGCTCGGCGGCCGCATCCTGCTCGCCAACGACGACGAGAACGCCCTCGCCCCCGTCACCGACCAGTCCTACTGGCGCACGAACACGGAAGACGCCGTGTACACCGGCGCCTACTGGATACACGCCGTTTCCGAAGACTCGCGCTACTTCGAGTCGCTCTTCCCGAATCTGAAGCCGGAGGAGGAGCACTGGCTGATGTCGAGCGAGGAGCTGGCGGCGATTGGCGGCGCGACGCAAATCTGGCATTTGGCGGACGTGCGCATCGGCAACACGCACGCGACGGCCGGGGCGGACGCCTCGCGCGTCTTCCTGCCGCATTCGGCGACGTCGCTGGCGGCGGCGAGCGAGGAGGCGACGGCGGCCGGCCCCGGAATAGCGGCGAACGCCGCCTCCCACCTCGTCATGCGCAACAAAGTCGACGCCCAAATCGTCTCGCCGCGCTACGCCGAGGGCGTCGGCACCGTTTACTTCGACGCGGTGAACGGCTTCTTGAGCGATTGCGAAGGCGAGGACTACACGATAGTGTTCGAAGTCGCGACGAACGGCGTCGAAGAGGCGGAAGCCGAATGGTTCGCGCTTGGGATGAACGTGATGAAGAAGGAGGCGGGCGCCGGTCTCGGCGAGGCGGTCGCGACGAATTCGCTGCCGCTGAACGTGACGGTCGCCGGCGGAAGCGAGAGTTTCTACCGCGTGTATGTCGACGTGTTTGCGCAGCTGGGTTCGTGGCGCGGCCCGGTGCGCTTCCGCATCCGCCGCACCTCCATACCGCGCACCGTCTCCAACAGCACGGAAATCTACTACGAGCTCGACCGCGGCGGCTTCATCCTCATAGACAACATAGTCGCGTCGTTCCCGGCGATGTCGGTCGAGCTTACGCCCGGCGGCTTCTACGACCCGTTGCTGGCCGGCCGCCAGACGGTCGGCTGGGCGGGCGCCTTCGAGCCGGCTTTCCCTTCCGTCGATTCCGAGAGCATCATCCCTCGCGCACGCCTCCTCCCATTGCTCAATTCCGGCGCCACAGACGATGAAATCGACTTCGGCGACCTCGTCACCGGCGCCACCATCCACTACCGCCGCCGCTACCTCGGCCAGCAAGAGGACGACTGGAAGACCGCCCGCCTCAGGCAGGACTACTCCAACCCCACCAACCTCGTGCCGGTATCCGGCGCTCTCGACATCGACCGCTCCACCGCCGCCGACATCGAGTTCTGGTACGATGCCGTCATCAAGGCACCTCACTATGAGTTCGTCGACTATTCCGGTCTCGACCTCGGCGTGGGCGGCTATTCCGAGGCCATCCGGCAGGTGACGAGCGTCTACGACGGTGGCCTCGTACCCGCGACGCTCGGCACCAACTGGTTCGTCCGCCTCCGCGAGGGCGAAAGCGACTTCGAGCAAATCAACCTCGTCGTCTCCAACGAGTTCACGCGCTCCGAGCAGTCCGTCCCCATGGCTCTCTGCGCCGAAAGCCTCTGGAGATACTACTACCCCTCGACCACCAACACGCTTCACTTCCGTTTCGAGGCCATATCGCTAGTAAGGGGGGAGGACGGCGCGTATTCGCGCGTGACGAACCACCTGGCGGCGACCGACCTGTCGGACTTCCTGCCGAGCGCCAAGGTGCGCGAGGTGGAAGAGCCGCTCTACGCGCCGCTGGAGGCGGACATTTCGACGGGGCACTTCCTGTTCGAGCTGGGCGACGCGCTCGACCGCATCACGCAGACGCGCGGCCTCTCCGTCTTGCACGCCGACTACCAGAACTTCAACAAGTGGGACGACGCGACGGCTGCGTTCGTGGGGGCATACACGAGCGACCACGAGGCCAGCCGCAAGAGCGGCGTCTCGCCGTCCAAGCAGCAGTTCCGCCAGACGTTCGAGACGTGGAAGGAGATGCCCGACGGCAGCACGCTCTGGAGCATGCCGACGTTCGCGAGCGCCGGCGACATGCAGGGCCACGCGCTCAACGAAGAGTTCGAGGAAGACCGCGACCCGCACAACTATTCGTGGACGGTGCACAGGTCGATGTGGGTGCCGGCGCTCTACAACAACACGAGCGCGAACGTGGCGGTGCAGCTTCGCGGCAACGGCCAGGGCTACATACAGTACCAGAACCCTACGACCTCGCCGCGCGGCATCGCGACGGTCAACTTCAACGCCCGCGTCGGCCAGGCCAACAAGCCGGACGGCGTCACCTGGTACTACGCGACGGACTGGAAGACCCTGACCAACTACGCCTTCACGTCGCTCGTGGCGTTTGACGAAAACGCTTCGCAGAACTTTACTGGGCGGGCGTCGCTCTCGCTCGTCGCCAACTACCGCGAAGGGCGCGGCTTCTACGAGGCGCGTCTCGACCAGGCCACGAGCGACTTGAGCCGCGGCCAGAAACTGCGCCTCTTCCGCTGGAACTATTCCGGCGGCAAGTGGACAACCACGGAACTCTATACCAGGACGGCCGGCGGCTATCCCGCGCAGGTGAACTTCAACCGCCCGGCCTCCGCCACCGCCGACCACAGCAGCATGTACATCGCCGTCTCCAACACGACTGCCGGCGTCTACGTGTTCGCCGGCGTCTCGCGCTCCGGAAAGAGCCCCTCCAGCACCTCCAGCGCCGACACCTACTCCGAAAGCTGCTGGAACATCGCCGTCCTCGACTCCTCCGACTCCCGCCTCTCCAACGGCACTTACGGCGTCCTTTCCTGCAACTGCGAGGCCAAGTTCCTCAAGCCGACGTTCTACGCCAAGACGGACAGTCTGGCGGACATGCCGACGGCGCTGGTGGACTCTTCCGGGGACGGGGCCGCCAAGCAGGGCGAGTTCGGCACGAAGTCGGTGCGCTTCTCGGGCGGCAAGACGCTGGACGACGCGATAACGGAAGACGAGTGGATGTATCCTGACGGGCGGATGGAGGCTTTCTACGACGGGTCAGCCAACTGGGGCGTGAGGGCGTGCGTTCCGACGCAGGAGCTCTACGTGTGCACGAGCCGCTGCGGCTACAACCAGTGGATTACGAACCAGACCGTGAAGGTGACTGGCTTCGGGCAGGTCGGCAAGAGCGGGGCGGTCAGCGTGCCCGTCTACAGTGCGCAGGACAGCGACCTTCGTCTGAAGACCGGCGGCGGCGACGACGACGCGCGCCTCGACGTCGTTATCGACTCGCTTGAAATGACGCAGTGGCGCGGCGATGACTACGAATTCTGCTCGTCCTACATCCCCGCCAGCGAATTCACGGAGGCGCAGACCTCCAAGCAGATGGAGTGGTACACGAACATCACGTTCACAGGCGCTTGGATAGTGGACTCGTCTTCCCGGGCGGCGGAGACGAACATGGCGCTGCGCCTCTCCGCACGCAGGGCCCCGACGGGCGCGGACAACTTCTCCACCTACCACTCCTCCTCCGCGCCGTTCACTTCCATTCGTTCGCCGCTGATGGACGGCCAGCCGACAGACCGCTACGGCACTTCGCTGCGCGGCATTGGCCTGGGCATGGTGTCCTTCAACTTCGCCAACGCCCAGACGAACGCCCAGCTCGTCCTCCAGATTGCCACGAACGACATATCGCAGACGACCGCCCGCGGCATCGCCAAGTCGTTTGAAGGATGGGAGGACGTCGCGACGTTCTCGTTCACGAAGGACGACCTCTCGTACGCGGAGGAGAGCAACGGCCGCAGCGGCACCAGGAACTTCTACGTCGGCCTCCACGGCGTCACGGGCATGATGCGCCTCATCGTCCCGACCAACCTCGTCCAGCAGGTGCAGGACGTGACGAACACGACGGCTTTCGGCGAAATCGACATCACGTCGATTGTTTTCCGCGACGAGCCGACGCTCGACGAGACGGCGTGGACTGGCTGGAACATCCGCGCTATGGGCGACTCGGAGGACACGGCAGGCAAGATGTTTTTGCCTGACCCGGGCGACGTGCCGCCGGGAATGTCGCTCGCGCTCAACGATGGCGCGACAACGAAGTACGACATAATCGAAGACGAGGCGGACGCCTATCCGGACAACATGCCGTACTTGCAGACGCCGACGTTCTCGACGAACATCGTGGGCGAGGTGTCGTTCCGCGCGAGGAAGTACGTGTACACATCGGCGGAGGCGACGGCGCGCGGGACGACGGCGAGCGCGCTCAACGGCCGCCCCGGCTACGTGGCGCTCTACGGCCAGCGCCGCGGCTCCTACAGGTGGGACCCCGTCACGTTCTTCGCTATCACGAACACCGTCTACACCCCGTACGCCTACAAGGTGCCGTCGGGCGACGACAGGTATGTCGCCTTCCGTCTCGGCGTGCTCGAGGGGACAGGCGTGACGGGCGACCCGGACGAGCTGCCGGATGGCTACGAGGCCGCCAGACGCCTCCCGGCCGTCAGGGTCATGATTGACGAAATCGCCGTCCAGGAGCGCGTCTCCGCCAGGGTCGGCTTCCGCCAGGTAGGCGTCTTCCGCACCAACCTCGACACGACGGAATGGACGACCAACACGAGCCACGCGGTGGGCGGGATGTTCCAGCAGCCGCTCTGCGAAGAGTCGTGGGGCTACGAATGCGAAATCTACAAGGCCAACCTGCCGGACGAAATCGACCTCGACGACGTGGAGGTGTGGGTGCACTGGTACGAAGGGACCAACCTCTGGGGCCGCATCAACTGGCTGGAGGAAGAGACCGGCCGCGCGCGCCTGGCGGAGGCGACCGACTCCAACCTCGTCTTCCGCTCCTCCTACCTCCTCGCCGAGAACGCCATAATGCCGCAGACGACCGTTCCCGGCACCATAGTCCAGTACGCGCTCGAGGCGCGTTGGCACGAGGCCAACACCGGCATTGCCATCACAAACTGGCTTCTCGAGAGCGAGTGGGAGCGTCCCGACTGGTACAACCCGCTCGACCTCAACGCCTCGCTCAACCAAGGCCGCTCCGACCGCGCCTTTGCCGCCTACAACATCATCGACTCCGTCGCTCCGGGCTGGGCCTGGATAAACGAAATCAACATCTGCGCCATCGAGAACATCAAGAACTACGAAGAAAACGACCAGTACATCGAGTTCGCGGTTCCCGCCAACGCCGATTTGACGGGCTGGTACGTGAATGTGATTGTCCCGGAAGGCGGCGACCTCGTTCGCACCAACCTCCTCGCCTATTTCGGGGCCAATCTGCCCGGCAAGAAAGACGTGAATATCGAGTCCGGCATGACGTACCGCGTGCTCGGCGGCTACGCGACGGACACTAACGAGCTCACAAAAGCGGACGGAACGCTCGATGGTAAATGGGGGCGCAGCAACATGGAAAGCCCGTTCAATGCCTCTAACGCCTCGCTCATGTTCTTCGAACCAGTCGCTATACAATTGGTGAGGCCGACGGGCATCGTGGAGCACGAGGTCGTCGCGATTGGCACGAACATCTGGGAAGAGTTCGCAACGAGCGAGGAAGACATGAGCGTGGCGACGAACGTGGTGAAGTTCTTGAACCGCAGGCTCGGGGCGCACTTCTTCTACGCGGGCAACGACAGCGGCGGCTGGTCGTATTCGCTCAATGCGACGCTTGCGCAGGGTTTGGAAGGGGACTGGACGAACAAGTGGGTGCACACGCCCGGCCACATCAACGAGGGGCAGGTAATCGACGCGAACGCGATACCGGTGCCGAACGGGACGCAGGTGCCGGTGTACGCGAGCATCGACGACGCGAGCCGCGAGTTGATGACGCAGGCGACGGCGACGACGGCGGCGACGAACGCGAACCAGGTGTATTTCGTGCAGCGCGGCGGCGACGGCATCGACATAACCTACACGCTGGCGCGTTGGCACGAGCTAGGCCCGCTCACCACCAACGGCGTAGAAGTGGCGGGGCTCGCCGCTTCCGCGCCCTGGACGTACACGGTGAACGTCGGCGCCAACGCCTCCAACGCCATCACCGTAGTCGCCGCCGCCAGGGCCGACTCGCGCCTCTCCGAGTACCTAGCCGCCGACGACATCTACCGTCCGGCCGTCCTGGACTGGCTCAAGAACGCCACTACCCTGAAGGGCGACTTCGCCAATCCCGACTCAGAGGAACTCTACCTCGCCGATTTCATCAGGCCAAACGGCACCGTCGTCACCAACCTGACGCTCACGGAAATGTACTGGCTCGACATGGACCCGACCATTCCGTGGACGGGCGTGGACGAGACGAAGAGTGCGCTCGCGCTTTCCGCCGGCCACCGCGCCGCGCCGTCCGTCAAGCGCGAGAGCGACGCCGACCGCCTCGTCGGCCACTCGACCGGTGACCTCTTGGAGAACGTCGTATTCTCGCTCTACGCCATGATTACGAACCGCAGCAGCGATGCGGCCTGGGCGCCCTACGCGCTGCGCGGCTTCACCCCGGGCGCCACGTCCTGGGACTACATAACCAAGGAAGACGGCTCGGATGGCTTCCGCAACTGGACTGGCGAGACCTTCAAGATTGCCGGCATGCTCCTCGGCTCCCCGGCCAGCACCACCAACCGCAACAACTGGGTCGACCTGCGCTCCTTCGTCTTCAGGAACGGTTCTTTCGACGAGAACTTCACGACGGTAATCGAAGTCATCGACCCGCATTCACCTATGTCGCCGGGCTACGAACAAGGCTGGAAGGACTATCCGGGCCTGACGCCGGGATACAGGTTCATCCTGGACTCCCACCAGTCGCAGTTCCAGCCGTCGATTCTGTTCCCGACCAACTACTATTTGAGACAAAGCGATTTGCAATAACATGAAACAGGAAGAAAAGATGCCGAAGAAAACAGCAAGGCGCCTGGTGACGGCGCTCATGGCGCCGGCCGCGCTGGCCGCTGCGCTCGCTTTCGCTTTCGCCGGTTGCTCCCGCGAAGTGCCCGAGCAAGAGCAGCTGCCGGGCGCTGCCAGCCGCCTAGAGGATGGCGAGTACCGCAATACGCTCCTCGCCCAGGAGAAAATCCAACGCGGCATCCTGGAAGAAAAGGCCAGAACCGACGCCGAACTCGCCAAGGCCCTCGAAGAGGACCCGGAAGGCACCGGCGAGCGCGTCCAGGCCCTCCGTAAGGAGCAGGAGGAAATCTACAAGCGTTTCAAGGAGAACCGCAAGCAGTCCATGGCCATAGTGCGCCAGAGGATACTCGAGGACGCCGCCAAGAACAATCTTAACGAGAAGGGGACCCGATAATGAAGAAACTCATGAAGAATACCGCAAAGTTCCTTGCGTTCGTATTCGGCCTTGCCGCCGCGCAGGCCTTCGCCAACGGCGACATCTACGAGCTAAGGCCATGTCTGGAAGACGGCACGGTCGTCGCAGCCGACTACTATGCCTCGGCTGCGAACCCGGTCACGTCCGGCGATGTCGATCTCTACTTCATGGTCCGCCTGATAGAAGCCAAGTACGATGGCACTACGCACAAGCCGTGGTACTTGAAGCCTTCATCTCTCGCCGTGGCCAATCCCGACGTCTACAGCAGCGCCGCCTTCTGGCCGAGCGTCAGCGTAGTCGTCGGCAACGAACTGCGCACCGCTGAGATGGTCGCCGCCAACCCGCGAATGGACTCTTACGGAAACTTCACCGGCTTCACCGACCTAATCTTCAAGTTCACGACGAAGACCGGCGACATCGCGCTCCCCTGCGTAGTCCTCGCGCTAGCCGACGGCTCGCCCGCCAACGTCGCTTCCGGCTCGTCTGGCGTCCCGACCTACGAGTTCAAGCTCAACCCCTCCGCGTACTGGACGATTTCCAACGATGACAGCACCTCGCTCTCCTTCTCGATGTACGAGGTGGACAGTTCCGAGATGTCCGCCGGCAACAGGCGCGCGCTTCTCACGGGTCCCGACGGCGACGCCCTTTCCGACTATACTCTCGCTGGCTGCAACTTCTACGTCAAGACCGTCCAGTTCAACGGCGAGGTGGAAGGGCAGACGACGCCGTGGCGCACCATCCACGAAGGCGGCACTGAGCCCATCGAGGCCGAAAAGTCCGAGAAGATGTGTCTGACCACTGTCGGCTCCGCTCTCTCCGAGGGCGAATTCACCTACTATGTTTGGGTAGACGACGAGTCGAAGGCGTACGTGCACAGCATCGCCGGGGCGGCGGTGGTCCCGACCGACACGTTCCTGGAGAGCGACGGCACCACGGTCACCAAGCATGTCGGCAAGGTGACGCTTTCCGGCAGCACTTCGGAGAGTGATACGATTGCGATATATGGCGTAACGGCCGGCACCACCTGCAACCTCGTCCTCAGCCCCTGGCCGCAGTACAGGGCGAACGCGGCCAACACGATTCTTACCGACACCTACAAGACCATCCCGATTGCGGTGACGGACCGCAAGCCGTCTTCCATCGAAATGACGGTCACGAAGAACGTGACGGCGACGAGCGACTATCTGAAGTACGTGGGCGTCGTGACGGTCAAGTGGTCTGACGACCAGTATCCGAACGCGGTTGCCGTGACGGTGGCGCCGGAGTTCACCGATGCCGACGACGCGGCGAGCGGCGCCGTCTGGACCGACTATTTCCGTATCGCGACGACGGTCGACTCGACGACCAGCCGCGC
>CAMZET010000030.1 GCA_947305825.1 uncultured Verrucomicrobiota bacterium | reverse complement strand
CCCTTCCCCCCCCTATTCACCCCCCTATCCCCCCTCCGATACCCCCTGGGGGTATGTGGAGAGTTAGGAGGGAGGAGTTAGGAGTTAGGAGGGATGTGCAGGGGTGGCAAGGCGGGGTGGAGGTAAATGCTGTCGCCTTGACAGCAGGAGGGTAAGGAGTTATTGTCGGAGCAATATCTCATTCAGGAGAGCGGACGGGGAGTCGACGATGGCAGATGCGGCGGCGAGTTCTTCCGGCGTCCCGTAGCCCCACGAGACGCCAATGGAGCGCATGGAGTTGGCGGCTGCGGCCTTGAAGTCGCTGGAGGTGTCGCCGACCATGACGCATTCGCCTGGCGAAGCGCCTGTCTCGCGGAGGGCGAGCGCGAGGAGGTCGCTCTTGGCGAGCTTGCCGATTTCGTCGTGCATATGCATGTCGCCGGCATAGAGTCCGTCGAATATCCCGTCCCAGCCGAAATGGGCCGCGATGAGTTTCGCGCCGATGTAGCGTTTGTTCGTCGCGATGAATACGCGTTTGCCTTCCTGCTTGAGTTTCCGCACGACGTCAATGACGCCCGGATATTCGCGTGTTAGAGGGAAACCGTCGCCGTCGTAGTGGCGGCCGAAACCTTCGCGGATGGCGGCGGCGAGCGCCGGCGTGAACTTGTCCGGGAAAAGCGTGCGCGTCATGTCCTCGATTGAAGGGCCGGCGACGAAAACCTCGTCGAAGCGCGGGCAGTCTAGGCCGAGGTCGGACATGGCCGCTTTCCAGGAGAGGCGGATGTCCGCGTCGGTGTCGGCGAGCGTGCCGTCCAGGTCGAAAAACACCGTTGTTGTCATGCTATTTCGTCCTCGCAGTGCTTGACGGCGTCGATGACTTGCGTGGAGTTCTCTGCGGCGTCAAGGCGTTCGATCAAATCGGTGCCGTGGGCGAGGACGGCGAGACGCGAAAGGATGCGCAGGTGCTGCTCGTGGTCGGTGGAGCAGATGAGGAAGAAGTGGCGCGTCGGTTCGCCGTCGGGAGCGCCGAAGAAGACCGGTCGCTTGGCGCGGGCGTAGGCGACGAAGGTGTCCTCGAAGAAATACGGGTCGTGGTAGCGCGGATGGAGGAATGCGGCGCCCTTGCCGACGGCTGTCGGCGCGGCTTCCTCGCGCGCCACCAGTTCCTTGTAGAGTCCCTCGTCGTCGTAGACTAGCCCGGATGCGATGGCGAGGTCGGTCATGTCGCGTATCATTCCGCCGCGCGTCTTGGCGGATGCGGCGAGGTCTATGGCATCCTCGCGGAACAGTCCCGCCAGACGCCAGGAGTCGCGTTTTTCGCGTTTGAGGCCGGACATCATCGCGTCGTAGCGTGCGAGGAGTTCGCGTTTGGTCGCGGCGAGCAGGCTTCTCTGAGCCCATTCGTCGAGGCCGCGGTGCTCGAACCACCAGTCGCCGCCGTGTTCGGAAGCTCCCTCTATTTCGCCGCGCTGCGCGGCGTGCTTGAGTTCGTTGGCATCCACGTTCACGTGCTCGGCGGCAGCTTTCAAGTTGTATGCTTCTCTACCCATGATGCCGTTCCTTGAAATTGTTTGCGGGCTTGAGCGCGCGCAGCAGCTCGATTGAGACGGAGGCGTCTGCGGAGGCGGCCGAAGAGACGCATCTTTCGCGCAGTTTCATGAAGTTGAGCCTTGCCGTGCGCAACTCCAGCAGGGTCCAGCGCTGGAGGTCGCCCGGAAGAGAGCGCATTTTCCATGGCATGATGCCCGCGAGTTTGGCCGCTTCTTCCAGACGCCCCGCTTCCTGTCCGGCCTTGAGTTCGACGAGTATGCGGAACTGCCGCTCGATTATGGTGGTGGCCATGACGGCGAAGCCGGAGTCGCCCTCGAACTTGCGCAGAGCGCAAAGCGCTCGCTCGGGGTTGCGCGCGGATATGGCGTCTGTGATTTCCCAGGTCGGCGTCTCGGTGCCGATGCCTTGCGAGGTGATGGCTTCGATTGCTTTCGCTGTGACGACGCTGTCCGGGAGGAGGAAATCGCGGAGTTTTTCGAGTTCGCTTTTTATGGAGCGCTCGTCTGCGCCGACGCGTGCGGCGAAGGTTTGCGAGACGCCGCGCTCGAAGGAGAGCCCGAGCGAGGCTGCGCGCGCCTCGGCGCGCGCGACGGCGTCTTGCGCCGCCGCAGACCCCTTGAGCGCTTCGAACACTTTGAACTCCGCGACGCCCTTGAGCGTCTTTGCGAACACGCTCGTCATCAGGAGCCGCGGCGCGGTTATTACGAGCGACTGGTTGTCGCCGGGTTGCCATTTCGACAGGATTTCCGCGAACTTCAGCAAGGCTTCCTTCACCGCCTCGGACGTGCGCACTTTCTCTCCGTCCTCGGTTTTCCCCTTGCCGCCGCCGCCGGGAAGGAAATTGGCGTTCTTCCACCATGTCACTTTGCACGGGTCGAAAAACGGCGGCGTCAGGATGCTCTCGCGAACGGCCGCGATGTCTCGCAGCTGGTATTCTTCGTTCGTCGACGTGTTGGAGTCAATCGTCTCGAGCCCGACGCCGTCGCCTATCGTCTTGGCGGCCTCGTCCGCGACGAGCAAATCGTCCGTGCCGATTATGATGCGGATTCTTGGCATGGCGTTGGGTCGTGGCTATCGCAGGAGCTTGTAGCCCCAGTAGCCAATATATTCCTTGATGAGGTAGCTGTTGATATCGAGCGAAGCCGCGTTCGGGAAAAGTTCGAAGAAGGAGAGTTCTCTTCTGTCGATGAGGGTGGTTTCGTGGTCTGTGGCGCAAGGGATGATTTCGATGTCTGGCGCGTAGCGCTTGAACATCAAGATGGAGCGTCGCATATGCCAGGCGCTGGTGACGAGCAGGACTTTGATTTTCGAGTCGGCGCCGGCGCGGGTGCCGAGGAACTTCTGGACGAAGAGGGCGTTTTCTTCCGTGTTGCGCGAGGCGTTTTCGGCGACGATAGCGTCGCGTGGGATGCCGAGGTCGAGCAGGAAGGGTATGGTGGCTTGAGCCTCGCCGGCGCCGGAGGGGATTATGAGCGGAGCCTTGCCGGCCTTGAAGAGCCTGGCGGCGTGCACTATCCTGTCTGCGCCGGACAACAGCTCCGGATACGGCATGGATTCGGGCGTGGCGGCGATGCCGCCGCCGAGTACTACGATTGCGTCTGCGCACGGCGCGTCCTCCGCCGCTTGCGGCGGGAAGTCGCGTTCGAGCGGGAGACCGATGAGGAGCTGCGAGAACGGTGTCGAGAAGAATGCGAGGAACGCGAAAGCGAGCGCGAGAAGGGCGATGGCGGCGCGTTTTGAGCGTTTGGATGGTCCCGCGCCGCAAAATGCGACGGCGGCCAGGGCGGCGAGCAGCAGCAGGAGCGTAATCGCCACCGGGTTGAGAAACACGAACACAAGTTTGTTTATTGCATACATGATGGCGATAGCGCTTTCTATTTTTTTTGTTTGCGGGCGTTGCGCGAGCGCGCGCTCGCCTGTTTGCGGGAGGATTTCTTTTTTGCGCGCGGTGCGGTGGCGGAATCCGCCGCGCCTGAAACGTCCGTCGGCGCGCCTTTCTTCAAGGCTTTGATTTTGTCGCGGATGTAGGCGGCGCGCTCGAATTCGAGGTCGTCCGCCGCCTCCAGCATTTCGCGCGTCATTTCGGCCAGCAGCTCCGAGAGTGGCTGAATTTCTGCCGCTTGCGCCGCCGGCGAGCCGGCGCCGGCAACCGCCGCGTCGCCGAACGGCAGCAGCTGCGGCCTGGACGCGCCTTTGCCGGGCGCGCTGCGGTAGATGTACGAGCCTTCGTTGAGTTCCCGTTTGACCGAATGCGGCGTGATGCCGTGCGCTTTGTTGTATGCTTGCTGCTTCTCGCGGTGCGCCGCAGTCACGCGCAGCAGCGTGCGCATCGCCTGCGTCTCGTGGTCGGCGTAGAGGATGACACGACCTTTCTCGTGGCGCGCCGCGCGCCCAGCCGTCTGCACGAGCGAAGTGTCCGACCGCAGGAAGCCTTCCTTGTCCGCGTCCAGAATCGCGACAAGTTCGACTTCCGGCAAATCCAGTCCCTCGCGGAGAAGGTTGATGCCAACCAGCACATCGAAGTCGCCGCGCCGCAGCCGCTGCAATATCGCCACGCGCTCTATTGCGTCGATGTCCGAGTGCAGGTATTCCACGCGTATGCCGGTCTCGGCCAGATAGTGCGTCAAATCTTCGGCGCTGCGTTTCGTGAGCGTCGTGACGAGCACTCGCGAGGCTTCGCCGCCGTTTCCCACGGTGCGGCGAATCTCTTCTATCAAGTCGTCAATCTGGTTTTCCAGGGGTCTAATCTCTATGGAGGGGTCGAGGAGCCCTGTGGGGCGTATGACCTGTTCGGCGACGGTCTGCGCCTCTTCGTATTCCTGGCGCCCCGGCGTCGCGGAGCAGTAGACAATCTGGTGTATCTTGGCGTTGAATTCGTCGAACTTCAGCGGGCGGTTGTCCTTGGCGCTCGGGAGGCGGAAGCCGTAGTCGACGAGCATCTGCTTTCGTGCCTGGTCGCCGTTGTACATGGCACGCACTTGCGGCAAGGCGACGTGGCTTTCGTCGATGATTGTGAGGAAATCGTCCGGGAAATAGTCGAGGAGGCACTCCGGCGGCGAGCCGGGCGCGCGGCCAGTCAGCGGCCGCGAATAGTTCTCGATGCCGTTGCAGTAGCCGAGCTCGCGCATCATCTCTATGTCGTATTCGGTGCGCTCGCGCAGACGCTGCGCTTCCAAAAGTTTGCCTTTCGATTCGAAGAACGCCAGACGCTCCGCTAGTTCTTCGCGTATCCTCTCGAATGCCGCCTCGAACTTGTCCTTGCCTAGCACGAACTGCTTGGCCGGCGTGATGGTGACGGCCGGCATCTGCACGCCGCGTTTGCCGCTCACAGGGTCGAGTTCCGCTATGGAGTCCACTTCGTCGCCGAAGAATTCTATCCTGAGCGCCTTCGTCTCGTATGCCGGGAAAATATCGACCGTGTCGCCGCGCATCCGGAAAGAGCCCGGCGCGAAGTCGAAATCGTTGCGCGTGTATTGCGCCTCGACGAGGCGCGAGGCAAGTGCGCTGCGAGAAAGCGCCGCGCCGCGCTCTACAGTCACCGCGAGATCGCGGTATTCCGTCGATTCCCCCAGACCGTATATGCAGGAGACCGATGCGACCACTATCACGTCGCGCCGCGCTATGAGCGCGTTTGTCGCCGATAGCCTGTAGCGCTCTATTTCGTCGTTGATTGCGGCGTCTTTCTCGATGTACGTGTCGGTCTGCGGTATGTACGCTTCCGGCTGGTAGTAGTCGTAGTACGATATGAAGTATTCGACGGCGTTCTCTGGGAAGAAGCCTTTGAGCTCGGAGAAGAGCTGCGCGGCGAGCGTCTTGTTGTGCGAGAGGACGAGCGCCGGGCGGTTCCACTCGGCAATCAGGTTCGCCATCGTGAATGTCTTGCCGGAACCGGTGACGCCTTGCAGTACTAGTCGGTCGTCGCCGCGCCTGAGACCGTCGAGAAGAGCGGCGACCGCCTCCGGCTGGTCGCCTGTCGGCTTGAACGACGATTTCAACTTGAAGAGCCTGTCCATCGAAATAGGCTCCCCTATTGCACTATTTCAATCTCTTCGGCGTCGTCGCCGCCCGATTGCAGCGGGGTCTTGGCGTCTTCCTGCTCGACTAGCTCTACCCTCCGGAAGAACATCTTGCGCAGTATGGGCAGACGGCGTTCCTGACGTTCGAGAGACCACATGACGAAACGCCACTTGCGGTCGAAGCTGTATTCGCGCGAGAGGCCGGGACGGAAGTCTTCGAGTTTGTCGCGCATCACCGAGAGCTGCCATTCCATCGCGTGTGTACGGAACTCGAAACCGGCCATGAAGCGCTCGGCGACTTCCGCCATAGTGGCGTTGTGGCGCTTCTGGTATTCCTTGAGCGCGTGCGCGTAGTGCGCGAAATAGAACGACATGACGCGCGTCAGGTTTTCGTCGGTGTGGTCCGTGCAAGGCCAGCCGAAGGAGCCCCGGACGGAGCAGGTGGCGACTTTCTTCGGGACGACGCGCCCGGCGATGATGTCGTATTCGAACTCGTAGATTTCCTTTCCGACGCCGAACAGCGGCGAGTAGGTCTCGGGGTCGAACTTCTTCATCGCCATGTTCTGCGCGGCTGCGTCGCCCATGAGTTGTGCAAGCGCGAGCACGACGTCCTTTTCCTCGATGGACGAGTCGTCGGCGTTGCAGAAGTAGCTCTTGGGTATGGAGTCCATTGCTTCGCCGTCGAGGCGTTTGCGGATGTAGAAGTCGAGCGGTCTGCGGCTCGAAGTCCTGCGGCGCCGGAGGATGCGGTATTCGCTGAGGCTGATGCCGAGGGCTTTGAGGCACTCGATACGGGCGAGCATGTAGGAGGAGTAGTCCTTTGCGGAGCGCGAGAAGCGCTTCTCGATGAGGCTGTGCTCGAGCGGACCGCGGTTTGTCTTGTAGACGACTTCGCGCGTTCGCCCCAGACCCGGCGGAACGATGTCGTCGCCGTCTTCGCGCAGTTCGTAGACGTTTGCGTATTCGATTACCTCGTCCTTCGACATTAGCGCGCGGATGTTGGAGAGGAGGACCTCGGTGCGGTCGTCGGCGCCCGGATGCATGGTTGCTCGCCCGTCGACGTACGTGGCGCCGGGAATCGCCGTGCGGCGGTCGTCGAACGCCAGCGTGGAACCTTCGCCGTTGCGGGCGTATACTTCGCCCGTCACGCACATGTAGAGCAGCGACGTGAAAGCCTTGGAGGTTTCGTCGGCGAGTTCCGGCGACGAGAGCAGCGATTCGTACAGGGCGGCGATTTCGTCGATGCGCTTGGCGACGGCCGGCTGGTCGATGCGCCCGAGCGCGATGGCTTCCATCAACCGCTCGAGTTCCGGGATGATGCGTTCGAGCGACACGCCGCGTCGCAGGCCGAAAAGCTCTATCTCATGGTGCCCGCGCAGCTTGGGCATTCGCGTGAACGAATACTGGTTGCCTTCGTATACCGACACGAGCTCGCGCAGCGCTTTCGTGAACGCCTCCATGTCGGTCTTCGCAAGCGCGGCGAACGTCTTGAAGCCGCCAAGCGTCAGGAAATGCACGCCCTTCATCGAATGGTAGTAGCGCAACTTCGAGGCAATCCTCTTCTTTGTGCCGCCTATGGCTACTTTCATTTCCTGCTGCGTCCAGGCGAGCGGCTTGACGCGCCATTCCTGGCCTATCTGGCGGTAGTGGTCGAGCGTGATGTCGTTGCGGTCTCCCATGACTATGTCGCCGAGGCCGAAGCCGATTTCCGGCGAAAGAAGCCATTCATCGGCCTTGTAGAGACGTTTGGACGGCACGTCGCGCTGGGAAATCTCGATTTTGCCGCCGACGACGTTGGAGCAGAGGATTTCCTTCATGAGCACGTCGCCGTGCTTGAGTTTGGGCACGCGCGACAGTTTCCAGAAGCGGCCGTCGAGAAGGGGGAATGCGGCGACGGAGTGGTTGCCAGTCGTCATCGTGAACACGCGGCCGACGGCTTTGCGCCGCAGGGAGGATTTTTCGACAATCAAGACGCTCGGATGCTCGTCGAGATGCTTGCCTATGCCTTTTTCGAAAATGAAAGTGTCGTCGCCGATGTCCCTTGCGATAAATTCGCGTTCGCGTCCCATTGCCGTGGTTTTCACCGTGTCTTTGCGGCGCGTGCCGAGTTTCGCGACCCGACCCAGGAACTGGCGCACGGCATTCATTTCTCGCCTCCGCAGTCGCAGTGGTGGTGGCCGTGGCCTTCGCAGCCGTGCTCGCCGCAGCCGCAGTCGTGGCGCTCGTGGCCGTGCTCGCCGCCGGCTTGTCGCAGGTTTTTCTGCTCTTCGGCGATGAGGTCTTCCGCGAGGGCTCCCGTGGCGTCGAAGCCGGCCTCGTCCGCCGCCGTCAGCAGATTCTGCAGCGCCGGCAGGACGTGGCGCGAGAATTCCTTCTTGCCGACGCTTGCGAGCCTGCCGTACGCGCCCAAAGCCTGCACCAGACGCTGGACGGCGGCGAAGGGAAGCACGTCGGCTATGCCCGAATGGCCGCTCTTCTTGGCGTACAGCGCGGCGAGCGCGCGTCGCTCGCCGTCGCGCAGCTCGATGTACGGGTCGTACAGGAGGCTGGCGAGGTCGTACGCCGCCGCGCCTTCGCGCATCCCCTGGAAGTCTATAATCTTGAAGTCCTTCGTGTTCCAGACGATGTTCGTGGACTGGAAGTCGCGGTGCACGAGCGCCGGCGGCTCTTCCAGAAGCCGTGCCGCCGCCTGCTCGAGTTCCTTTTCGACGTCTGCCGGGAGACCTCTGCGGAAGCGCGTCCCCAGGCAGTGCTCCGCGAAAAGGTCTCGCTCCCATTTGTACAGCGCGGCGTCGAACTTCGGTTCGAGCGCGACGCCCTCCGCCTTCGCGGCCGCGAGCAGCGCGTTGAAGCGGGCGAGCTCCTCGACCGCCGCCACGTAGTCGTACAGACGGTCTTCGCCGCGGACGCGCGAGCGCGACAGCAGGTCGTCGCCGCCGGCATCCTCCAGCACGAGCGTCTTGGCTTGCGGCAAATCAGCAAGGACTTTCGGTACGCGGATGCCGTGCGCTGCCAGGAAGCGGGCGTGCGAGGCGTAGCGGGCGTTTTCGCCTCGCTTGGCGTCGTCGTAGACGATTATGTAGGCGCCGTCGGTTTTGAAGAAGGCTCGGTCGCTGCCGCGAGCGCCCGCGAATTCCACGCCGCCGCCGCTGCCGTGCTTGCCGCCGCCGAGCGCCGCGAGCGCCGCAGAGACCTGCGGAATCTTCGCGTATGCGTGCTCCTTGCCGTCGCGGTTGAGCTCCATGTACGTCTCGACCGTGCCGGCGTCTGTCCAAAGCATGCCGTCGCACCGCACCGAGCGCATCAGCCAGCCGTCCATCGCCGCCTTCTCGTAGGCGTCCACGATGGATGAGAACCCCTGCGGCGCCACGTAGTCGAGGACTTTGGCGCGGAGGCGAGCGATGCCGCAGTACGTGAAAGTGCCGGGCCAGCCCGGATCTGGGGAGTGCCAGCACGTCACGAAGCCGTGCTCCGGCTCGGCCTCGATAGTGCGCGGGCCGTCTTCGCTGACGAGGCACCAGCCGAGCGTCTGTGCACCGGACGCCGGCGCCGTTTCTCCGCCGAGACCCTCTTCCGGCGCATTCTCCACCACGATGTCGCCGTTGGCGAGATAGAAGTCGTCGCCGCCTATCCAATCGCGCAGCTGGTTGAGGACGCCGCCCGTGCCCAGAATTTCCGGCTCGTGGACTGCCCGGCAGCCGTTCTTTTCGCACCATGCTTCCACTTGCCCGTGCAGATGGTGGCAGTTCACCGCTATTTCCTCGACGCCCCAGCTGCGGAGGAGGTCGACGACGCGCGAGAGCATGGGTTCGCCCCAGACGGGCAGAAGGGGCTTGGGTGTCGAGGCCGTGAACGGGCGCAGACGGGTCCCGAAACCCGCCGCAAGCACTACCGCTTTTCTCGCCCGTTCAAACTTCACTTGCCCGCAGTCTCCTTTCTCCCCTTCGTCTTTGCTTCGTCCGCTCCTTTGCCCGTTTCCGCCGGGATGCCGCCGCTAGCGCATCTGGCGCCTCGCCGCTCGCATCTTCGGCTCCTCCAGATGCAGCGAAAACCACTGGTCGCCAAGGTTCGTGTTCGAGAAGTGCGACGGGCGGTTGTTCATCAAGTGCTCGTGGTTCGCCTTGAGCACGGCGTTGTCGCTCTTCTTGAGCGCTTCGCCCAGGAGCTTGAAAGCCGCCTCGTCCTCGCCGCGCTTGACCAGTACCCAGCTCATGCACGCCGCCGGCAGCACGTTGCCGTTGTAGCGCGAACGCGCCGCCGCCTTGCGGTACACCTTCTCGATTTCCGCGCTCGGCGCTCCAGTCATGTACATCCTCGCCATCTTCATCGATAGCGTCGACGGGTCGACCAGCAACGCCTTGGCCATGTATTCGTCGACCGCCTTGTAATCCTTGATAATCCATGCCAGCTGCAGCCGCGCCGTCGCCGCTTGACGCTCCGCGAACAGCACCCACGGACGGAACCTGTCGAGCCGCGCGGTCGCTTCCAGCGCCTTGCGCACTCCAGCCGCCATGTCGCCCTCGAGAATCTTCTGCGCCTCCTGCAGACTCCCTGGCGGACGGAACTGCCACTTCGCCACCTTCGCGTCGATGCCGCGCTTCGTCTCGTTCATTATCCCTTCGACCACCTTCATGTCCGCTCTCATGAGCCTCATGCAGCGCCAGGAGACGGTCGCCTGCACCGTGAAAAAGGCCGCGAGCGCGACGAAGACGCTCCACCCGGCTCCAATGCCGGCCGCGAAAAACGCCAACAGAAAAGCAGCCGCTCCACTGCCTATCGCTAGAAGGAAGGTTATCATGACGCACATTATACCACTTCTGCCCCGCTATGGCAAGTGGGCGCTTGCCGCGCCGCCGCTTTTTTCGCATGCCACGACGGCATTTCATCTGGCCTTTTTTGACAGGATTTACAGGATTCACAGGATTGATTATGGAGTTGAGTTGAGGAGAAGGCGGGCGGGGTATATCCTGCGAAGCCTGTAAATCCTGTCTAAAAACCCATTTCAACGTGTCTGAAAACCCTTTTCGCCGACCGGAGGAATTTGCCGCCGCCATGAATTTCCGATTTGCCCCCTTGCGCACCTCCGCGAAATATGATAAAATATACGTCGTTTTCAACCGATGGGGAAGTAGCTCAGTTGGTAGAGCATCACGTTCGCAACGTGGGGGTCGGGA
>CAMZET010000029.1 GCA_947305825.1 uncultured Verrucomicrobiota bacterium | reverse complement strand
CATGAAAACAGGTCTCGACAGAACAGGACACGGCAACAGCAACAGCCTTTGGTTTGGCGGCTTTAGCCTTTGGTTTGCGCTCTTTGCGAAGCGCAAGGCGGGCTTGTAGTTCCTGTAGGAGAAGCGAGAATTTCACGGCAGACCGACAGAACCCCCGCCCCGGAAAAGAAGGCGGGGGTTTGCGGTTAAAAAAAAGAGAAAGGAAGCGAACCCCAAATGGAAGGGCTGGAAAACATACGCGCGGAGATAGACGCGATAGACGACGGGCTGGCGAGCCTGTTCAAGCGTCGGCTTGAGATAGTCGAGCGCGTGGCGGAGGCGAAGCGCGAGAGCGGCGCGAGCGTGCTGGACCCTGCGCGCGAGCGAGCCATACTGACGCACGTGGCGGACCAGGTGGGGCCGGAGTTCGAGAACGGCGCGAGGCTGTTCTTCTCGACGCTGTTCGGGATATCGCGCGCCCGGCAACGCGCCGTGCTGCACGGCGAGCCGCCGCTAGTCGCGAACATCAAGCAGGTGTGCGCCGAGACGCCGGAACGCTTCCCGACGAAAGCCGTCGTCGCCTGCGCGGGCATCGAGGGCAGCTACGCGCAGCAGGCGTGCTCGCTGCTCTTCCCGCTGCCGACCATCATTTTCTTCCGCGGTTTCGACAAGGTGTTCGACGCAGTGGAGCAGGGGCTCTGCCCGTACGGCGTGCTGCCGGTGGAGAACTCGGCCGCAGGTTCCGTCGCCGCCGTCTACGACCTCATGGACACGCACCGCTTCCACATCGTCAAGGCCCTTCGGCTGAAGGTGAACCACGTGCTCCTCGGGGTGCACGGCGCGACGCTAGACAGCATCAAAGAAGTCGCCAGCCACCCGCACGCGCTTGCGCAGTGCCGCGGCTTCCTCAAAAAGCGACAGGGCCTGCGCGCCGTCCCGGAGACCAACACCGCCACGGCGGCCAAGGACCTCGCCGCATCCGGCAGGAAAGACCGCGCCGTCATCGCCTCGCGCGCCTGCGCCGAACTCTACGGCCTCGACATCCTCGCCGACAACATAGCCGACGCCGCATACAACTACACCCGCTTCATCTGCATAGCCAAGAAGCCCGAAATATATCCCGACGCTCGCAAGTTCTCCATCATGATGTCGCTGCCGCACCAGCCCGGCGCTCTCAACAGCATAATTTCGCGCTTCGCATCCATCGGCGTCAATCTGACGAAACTTGAGAGTCGCCCGATACCGGGCATGGACTTCGAGTTCCGCTTCACGTTCGATTTCGAGGCCAGCCCGCGCGACGAGGCCGTGCTGCGCCTGCTCGCCGAACTCTCCGACGACCCGCAAATCGAGCACTTCACATTCCTCGGCGCATACGCTGAATCGTGACGGCCATGGAAAGGCTTGTAGTATTCGACACGACTCTCCGCGACGGAGAGCAGGCGCCCGGATATTCGATGAACATCGAAGAGAAGGTGCGCATGGCTCGCGAACTGGAGGCGCTGGGCGTAGACGTCCTGGAGGCCGGCTTCGCGATTGCCTCGCCCGGGGATTTCGCGAGCGTGGAGGCGGTGGCGCGCGCCGTGAAGGGCGCGGCGGTCGCCAGCCTGGCCAGGGCGCGGAAGGAGGATATCGACGCGGCCGCCGGCGCCGTGCGCCACGCCGAGCGCCCACGCATCCATACCTTCATAGCCACGAGCGACATCCACCTCAAATACAAACTCAGGATTTCCCGCGAAGACTGCCTCCGGCAAATAGCGGACATGGTCGCATACGCCCGCTCCAAGTGCGGCGACGTCGAATTCTCCGCGGAGGACGCCTCGCGCACCGACGTCGATTTCCTGTGCCGCGCCGTCGAGACGGCAATCAAGGCCGGCGCGGCGACCGTGAACATCCCGGACACGGTAGGCTATTCGACGCCTGAAGAGTTCGGCGGCCTCGTCGCCGCGCTTTTCCGCAAGGTGCCGAATATTTCCGATGTCGTCATATCGACCCATTGCCACGACGACCTGGGCCTCGCCGTGGCGAACACGCTCGCCGGCGTGCGCGCCGGCGCAAGACAGGTCGAGTGCACGATCGGCGGCATCGGCGAGAGGGCGGGCAACGCCGCCCTAGAGGAAATAGTCATGGGCCTCAAGACGCGGCGCGACTTCTACGGCGGCATCGAGACGCGCGTCAAATCCACCGAACTCTCACGCGCTGCGGGGCTGCTCGCCACGATAACAGGCATAAAAATCGCGCCCAACAAGGCCATAGTCGGCGCCAACGCGTTCGCCCACGAGTCCGGCATCCATCAGCACGGCGTTCTCGCCAATGCCGCGACATACGAGATAATGACCCCGGAATCGGTGGGCGCCAACAAGACCGAGCTCGTGCTGGGCAAGCATTCCGGGCGCCACGCATTCGCCGAGAGGCTTGTCGCAATCGGCTACCCCGACCTTCCGGAAGAGCGCGTGGACGCCCTGTTCGCCGAGTTCAAGTCGCTGGCGGACAGCAAGAAGACGATAGACGAGCGCGACCTCGTGGCGCTCGTCGAGGCCGGCTACGGCGAGGTGCAAGACCCGGCGAAGGCGTGGCGGCTTTGTTCATTCGTAGTGAATTCGGGCGATCACATGAGCGCGACGGCGCAGGTGATGCTCGAGCGCGGCGGCAAGCGCCGCCAGGAAGCGGCCCTCGGTTCCGGCCCGGTGTACGCCTCGTTCGCCGCCATCGAGAAAATCGTCAAGCGCAAGTTCACGCTCGAGGACTACCAGATACGGGCCGTCACGGAGCGGCGCGACGCCCTCGGCGAAGTTCTCGTCAAAATCACCGACCGCCGCACCGGGAAAATGCATCGCGGGCGAGGCGTGTCTACCGACATCATCAAGGGCAGCATACTCGCGCTGCTCGCGGCGGTAAACAGGATGGAGGCGTAGCCATGCAGCCTATGACCATGTCGCAGAAGATACTCGCCGCGCACGCCGGCCGCCGCGCCGTCCGCGCCGGCGAACTCGTCATGGCGCGCATCGACCTCGCGCTCGCCAACGACATCACCGCGCCTGTCGCAATCGCCGAATTCCCGAAGTTCGCCGCTTCTGGCGAAGTCTTCGACCGCGCGAAAATCGCGCTCGTGCCGGACCACTTCGCGCCGAACAAGGATATCAAGTCGGCCGCGCAGTGCGCCTGCATGAGGGCGTTCGCGCACAAACACGGCATAGAGCACTATTTCGAAGTCGGCCACGACTGCGGGATTGAGCATGCGCTCCTGCCGGAAAAGGGGCTGGTCACGGCGGGCGACCTCGTGGTCGGCGCGGACTCCCACACGTGCACGTACGGGGCTCTGGGCGCGTTCTCGACAGGCGTCGGGTCTACGGACATCGCCTGCGCCATGGCGACGGGCGAGCTGTGGTTCCGCGTACCTGCCGCAATCCGCGTCGATTTGCGCGGCTCGTTTCGCGGCTGCGTCTGCGGCAAAGACCTGATTTTGCACCTCATCGGCATGATAGGCGTGGACGGGGCGCGCTACCGCTCGCTCGAGTTCGCGGGCCCCGGCGTCGCCGCGCTGACGATGGACGAGCGCTTCACCGTCGCCAACATGGCCATCGAGGCCGGCGCGAAGAACGGCATATTCCCCGTCGACGCCGCGTGCCGCGAATATCTCGCCGCGCACGGCGCCAAGACGCCTGCCGCATTCGAGCCAGACCCGGACGCAGAATACGAGCGGACGGTTGAAATAGACCTCGGCGCGCTCAAGCCGACTGTTGCCTTCCCGCACTTGCCGTCGAACACGCGCACGGTAGACGAAGCCGGCGACGTGGCGATAGACCAGGTGGTGATAGGCTCTTGCACGAACGGGCGCATCGGCGACCTGCGCTCGGCGGCGGGCGTGCTTGCCGGGCGCAAGGTCGCGCCGTCGGTGCGCTGCATCGTCATACCGGCCACGCAGCGCATCTGGCTGCAAGCGCTAGACGAAGGGCTGCTGCGGATTTTCGCGGAGGCGGGCTGCGTAGTTTCGCCGCCGACGTGCGGCCCGTGCCTTGGCGGCTACATGGGAATACTGGCCGCCGGCGAGAAATGCGTCGCCACCACGAACCGCAACTTCGTAGGACGCATGGGCCACGCGACCTCCGAAGTCTACCTCGCATCCCCCGCCGTCGCCGCCGCTTCCGCCGTCGCCGGCCGCCTCGCCGCCCCATAATGCATCCCTCAACCCTCACCCCTCAACCTTCAACCCTCAACCCCATTCCATGCGCAAAATCACTCTCGAATATCGCGTTCCCTACGCGGACACCGACATGATGGGCGTAGTCTACTACGCCAACTACCTGACGCTCTTCGAGCGGGCGCGCAACGAACTGATGCGAGCGTGCGGCTACACGTACAAAGAGTTCGAGGCGGACGGCTGCGGGCTTCCCGTCGCACACGCAGAGGTCGACTACCGCCGCCCGGCGAAATACGACGACCTCCTTGAAATAACTGCGTACGTGCAGTCGCTGCGCGGCGTGAGGATAGAAATCGCGTGCGAGGTGCGGCGGAAGGGCGAGGAGGAGCTGCTCGCCTCCGGGTACACGCGGCACGTGTTCGTGTCGCTCGCGAATTTCCGCCCATGCCCGCCGCCGGCGCGCTTCCTCTCCGCCGTCCAGGACGGTCCGGCCAGCGCAGACGCGCCGGAAAAATGATATACTATGCGACAAGCGAAAGAAGGAGCAAGATGTTCAAGCGACTGACGGAAGAGGAATACGCCAAGCGCGCGGCAGGCCGCGCGCGCACGGCGGTGTTCCGCGAATTCCTGGCCGACCGCGAAACGCCCGTTGCGGCGCTCTCGCGTCTCGGCGCCGACGAAGATGCGTTTCTGCTGGAAAGCGTTTCCGGCGGCGAGCAGCGCGGGCGCTACTCGTATCTAGGGATAGAGCCGCAGGCGGTGCTTGAAGAGCGCGAAGGGCGCGTGCTGCTGCGCCGGAAGGGCGCCGCGCAGAGCGAAACCCTGCCGGACTCTTCGGCGCTCGACGCGCTGCGCCGGATGTTCGCCGAGACGGGCTACGAGGCCGCGCCCGAACTGCCGCCGCTCCAGGGCGGCGCCGTCGGCTACGTCGCCTACGACGCCATCCGCACCTTCGAGCCTCGCGTCGCGCTCTCTTTCGAGCCGGGCACCCCGCAGGCCGCTTTCCTCCTGACCGATACTCTGCTAGTCTTTGACAACGTGCGCGACACGGTGACAATCGTCGTCGTCGTCGACAACGCCGCGCACGCGAATGCACATGAAGCCTACGGATGGGCCGGGCGGCGCATCGACGAGGTTTACGAGAGGGTGCTGTCGGCCAAATCCATCGCTCGGCTGGCCGACTCGCTGGGCGCCGGCGCGGAGCGCGCCCAAGACGGCGCCGGCCCCGCGACGCAGGGCGAGTTCGAGAGCGAAATGACCGAGCGCGAATTCTGCGAAATGGTCGAGAAGTGCAAGGAAGCGATACGCTCCGGCGAGGTCATACAAATCGTGCCGTCGCAGAAGTTCACGGTGAAGACCCGGGTCGGGGCTTTGCCGCTCTACCGCGCGCTCAGGACGGTCAATCCATCGCCCTACAATTTCCTCATGCGCATAGGCGGCAAGACGCTGATAGGCTCTTCGCCGGAGGAGCTGGTGAAGCTTTCGGGGCGCAAGGCGTCCACGGCGCCGATAGCGGGCACGAGGCCGCGCGGCAAGACTCGCGCCGATGATATGGCGCTCGAGCGCGAACTCGTGGGCGACGAAAAGGAGCGCGCCGAGCACATCATGCTAGTCGACCTGGGGCGCAACGACCTCGGGCGGGTCTGCGAGACGCACAGCGTGAAGGTCGAGTCGCTGGCGCACGTCGAACGCTATTCGCACGTGATGCATCTCGTCTCCAACGTGAGCGGGACGCTCGCCGGGGAAAGCGACGCCTTCGACCTCCTGCGGGCGACGTTCCCGGCGGGAACGCTTTCCGGTGCGCCGAAAATCCGCGCGATGGAGCTGATTGCCGCGTTCGAGAAGTCGCCGCGCGGCGTCTACGGCGGCGCCGCCGGCTTCTTCTCGCTGACGGGCGACATGGATTTCGCCATAGTAATCCGCACGATGGTGCTGGAACGCGGCGTGCTGACGATGCGCTCGGGCGCGGGCATAGTCGCCGACTCCGACGCGCACAAGGAATATTGCGAGACCATAAACAAGGCGAAAGCAGCGTTCGAGGCCGTGCGTTTCGCGGAGGAACTGTCATGATTCTGATGATAGACAACTACGATTCCTTCACCTGGAATCTGGTGCAGGCGTTTCGCGGACTTGGCGCGGACATGAAGGTGGTGCGCAACGACGAGCTCGACGTCGCGGGCATCGCGGCGCTCTCGCCCGAGGCCATCGTGTTTTCGCCCGGGCCTGGCAACCCTGACGGCGCGGGCGTGACGCTCGCGGCGGTGCGCGAGTTCGCCGGCAAAATCCCGCTTCTCGGCATCTGCCTCGGGCACCAGTCGATAGCGCAGGCGTTCGGCGCCAGGATAGTCCGCGCCAAGCGTCTCATGCACGGCAAGACGAGCCGTCTGCACCACGACGGGCGCGGCCTTTTTGCCGGTCTTCCGCAGGGCTTCGAGGCGATGCGCTACCATTCGCTCGCGGTCGAACGCGCCTCGCTGCCGGACTGCTTCGAAATATCGGCCGAGGCGGAGGACGGCGAAATCATGGGGCTCAGGCACAAGACGCTGCCGATAGAGTCGCTTCAATACCAACCCGAATCAATCGGCACGCCGCTTGGGGAGAAGCAGCTGGCGAACTTTCTGGCGGGCGTGACGGGCAAGCGGCCGAAGACGGCGGCGGACCGTACGGAGCGCAAGGCGATTCTTGCTCGCGCGCTGGAAGGGGTCAGCCCTGGAGAAGCGGAGGCGGAGGCGTTTTTCGCGGCGGTTCTGGCTGGCGACGTGCCGGAGACGGAGCTGGCGGCGTTCCTGACGGCGCTGGCTAAGACGCCTGTGACGGCGGCGGAGCTGGCCGGCGCGGCGCGCGCGATGCGCGGGGCCGGCGTGAAACTCGACATAGGCGAGGCGGCAGAGCGCGCCGTCGACATCGTCGGCACGGGCGGCGACGGCTCCAACTCGTTCAACGTCTCGACGTGCGCGGCGTTCATCGCCGCCGGCGCGGGCGTCGTCGTCGCCAAGCACGGCAATGTCGCATCGTCCTCGCAGTGCGGTTCGGCGGACGTCCTGAAGGCGCTCGGAT
This sequence comes from uncultured Verrucomicrobiota bacterium, assembly GCA_947305825.1. The sequence goes on along the minus strand of CAMZET010000029.1, from coordinate 3,614 downwards.
GCAATCTCTCCGCGCCGCCGGCCGCCGTCGAACGCTGCATACGCGAGACCGGCGTCGGCTTCCTCTTCGCCCGCGAACTGCATCCGGCCATGCGCTTCGCCGCGCCGGTCCGCAAGATGCTCGGCTTCCGCACGCTTTTCAACCTTCTCGGCCCGCTGACGAACCCGGCCGGCGTCGGGCGCAATGTCATCGGCGTGCCGCAGGAGCGCCTGGCTCCCGTGTTCGCGCAGGCGCTCGGCCTTCTCGGTTCGACGTGCGCCTGGGTCGTCTCCGGCTCCGGCGGCATCGACGAAATCAGCCCCGGCGGCTTCTCCTTCGTCTCCGAGCTGCGCGACGGCGCCGTGAAAACGCGCCTGCTGGACGCCGCAGGCGAATACGGCGCATCCTTCCCCAACGAGGAACTGCGCGGAGCCGACGCCGCCTTCAACGCCGCCAGGCTCCTCGCCGTCCTCAAAGGCGAGGAACGCGGCGCCTGCCGCGCCGCCGCCATCGAAAACGCCGCCGCCGCCATCCTCGTCGCCGACGCCGCCAACTCCTACCGCGACGCCATCGCCGCCGCCGACGACGCCCTCGACTCCGGCCGCGCACTCCGCAAACTCCGCGACATGATTGACGCCCTCGCATAGCCTTTCTCGCCTGCATACGCCATGCTATTCATATACCACTAATTAATACGACATACGCCATACGCCATGAAAACCCTGGAGCGATACGTTTTCGGTTCTTTCCTGTCCAGCTTCTTCCTCGCCTTCCTGGTGCTGTCCTTCGTGCTGACCATCGGCCTCATGGTGCAGATTGTCGGCTTCATCCTCGACGGCGTCGCCATTTCGCTGGTAGGCGAGTTCGCCGCCGTATGTTTCCCGGAGACGTTGCAGTGGACGGTTCCGCTGGCGTTGCTCGTGGCTAGCGTGCTCGTCTTCTCGCGCCTGTCCGCCGACAGCGAAATAGCGGCGATGCGCGCCTGCGGGGTGAATCTGCTCGCGATAATGCGCTACCCGGTGCTGTTCGGCCTCGCGTGCGCACTGCTCGGGGCGTGGGTGAACAACGAAATCGTGCCGCGCGGCCACGAAGTGCGCCGCTCGCTCAAGACCAAGGTCAGCGTCGATACGGGGCTCGAACTGCTCGAGCCGGGCATCTGGATAAACGACTTCCCGAAGGTCAAACTCTATTTCGGCTCCAAGGAGGGCAACTGGCTGCACGACCTCATGGTAATCGACTATTCTAGCGACGTCACGCGCACTATCCGGGCGGCGAAGGCGCGTGTCGAGAGCTCCGGCCGCGACATCAACCTCGACCTCTACGCCCTGACCGTCGACCCTCTCGACGCCGAGCATCCCGGCATGGCCCGCATCAGCCGCTACGAGTACACCGTGAAGGACGCGCTCGCCGATACGAAGTTCACGAAGAAGGGCAAGGATATGCGCTTCTCCGAACTCGTCGCCAAGATAGACGAAATGAGCACGGTCGGCGAAGAGGCTTTGGCGAAGGCCGAGGCGGAAGGGGACGACGGGGCCAAGCGCCTCAAGAGAGAAATGAAGCGTTCGCGCTCCAAGCTCAAGACGGAACTTTCCAAGCGTTTCGTGTTCGCCGCCGCCTCGCTCTGTTTCGTCCTCGTCGGCATCCCCTTGGGCATCCGCTCGCAGCGCCGCGAAAGCTCCATCGGCATGGCCATTTCCCTGGGCATCGCCATTTCCTACTATCTGCTGGTGATGCTCATGCTGTCGCTCCAGAAAAACTACCACATACATCCAGAGCTGCTTATTTTCGCTCCTGTCGTCCTGTCGCTCGCGCTGGCGGCCCGCTTCATTTCCCGCAACCGCTGACGCGCCGCACGACGGCCAGGAATCCCCGTACCCGCACGTATAACTGCCGGTCTAGTGCCGCCAAACAACCGCTTTGGTGGCACCAGACGCTTTGTCTAGTGTCACCAGACAACCTACTTGGTGCCACCAGACAACCAACTTGGTGGCACCAGACAACCTACTTGGTGGCACCAGACAACCAACTTGGTGGCACTAGACAGCATACTTGGCGGCACTAGACACATAGCCGCCCCTAGGGGAGTTTGCCGGCTGGAGGCACCTCGTCGAGCTTCTGGGGTTGTCGCCGGACAGGCAATGGTTGCCGGAATTTGGTATAATATGCGCGTTGCGGCGTCAATCCGGCGCCGCAGAGGAGTGGTTTTGCAATGGAACGTTTGATAGAAGCGATAAAGGCGAGCCGCTGCACGGCGGCGTTGACGGGCGCTGGTATTTCGACGCTTTGCGGCATTCCCGACTTCCGCGGGCCAGGCGGGCTCTATTCGCGCCCTGACGCCGAGAGGATTTTCGACATCGACTGGTTCGACCGCGACCCGTCCATCTATTACTCCGCGTGCCGCGATTTGATATACGGTCTCGAAGCGGTGCGGCCGGGCCCGGTCCACAAGGCGCTGAAACTCCTGGAAGACCGCTCGCTGCTGGCGGGGATAGCCACGCAGAACATCGACATGCTGCACCAGAAGGCCGGTTCGACGAACGTGTGGGAAGTGCACGGCTCGCCGCTGATGCACCACTGCCGGCGCTGCGGGCGCGGCGCCGCGTTCGAAGAAATCTGCGCCATGCTGCAAGGCCGCGAGGCAACCTTTGTGCCGCGCTGCCCCTCGTGCGGCGGACCGTTCAAGCCCGACATCACCTTCTTCGGCGAAAGCCTTCCGGAGAGGGCATTCCGGGAGGCGACGTCGCTCGCCATGCGCGCCGATTTGATGCTCGTGCTGGGCACGTCGCTGACGGTCTTCCCCGCCGCCGGCCTCCCGCGCCTTACGCTACAGCGCGGCGGCAGGCTCGTGATCGTCAATGCCCAGCCCACCCCGCTCGACGACTACGCTTTCGCGCGCTTCGACGACCTCGCCGCCTTCGCGGACGCCATCGCCTCTGTCTTCTCATAAGAGTTTTGCTTCCTTCCTGGCCATATGGCGAAGACGCGCGTCATGTGGCATAATAGGAGAACATGGAAGGAGGATAATCATGGAAAAGGGAAATGCGGAAGGGCTTTGGCGCGTCTGGGAAGAATACGAAGGAAGCGAAGGGTGGGCGAGGCTGTCGCCCGGCTCGCGGAACGCGAAGAAGCGGGCCTGGATGAGGTTCTCGGCGTGGATGGGTGAGGCGCATCCCGAAATCGGCGAGCTTGGCGCGGTGACGCCCGGCATGGCTGCGGAATACGTGGAGACGCTTCGGCCCGGACGCGCGGGGGTCACTTGCAGCCTGCAAGTGTGCATTCTGCGGGAAATCACGCGCGCGGTGCTCATGCGCCGGGCCGGCGGCGGCGTAGCGAGCACCGCGAACCCGTGGGAAGGGGTGCGGTTGCGGGCGTGCGACGGCTGGACGCGGCGCGAACTGGCGCTCGAGGAGGTCAAGCGCCTCTTCGCGGCGGCGGAGTCGCGCGGTCCCCAATGGCGGCTTCTCTTTTCGCTCGCGGTGTATGCCGGGCTGCGGCTCGGCGACTGCTGCCTTCTTGCTTGGGATGCGGTGGACTTCGCGGCCGGCGTCCTGCGCGTCGTGCCGCGCAAGACGCGCCGCTACCTCGCCGGAAGACCGGTGGTAATCCCCTTGCACGCGGAACTCGCCGCCGAACTC
>CAMZET010000028.1 GCA_947305825.1 uncultured Verrucomicrobiota bacterium | reverse complement strand
TGTATCCTCGTAGAACCATCATGTTGAAACCCGGAAAACTTTTATGCTTGTTCGGCGCAAATTTGCGAAGGTTCTTCACATGATCTTTTTCTAAAACATCCACTGATAAGACCATGCCATCACTTGAAAGCCAAATCCTATAACAGGAATTACCTGGCATTGGTTGCAACAATGGGTGCCAAGAGACAAGCCTATTGGGTGCAAAACGCGAAATGGCTTGAGATGCTGCTATCAATTCATTTACCATCTTCACTCACCTTTCCCGGAATTCGAATAAACAATGGCTCCATTTACTATCTCGACATTCTGATCAAAAATAACGTGCTTAATACCCATGAATCTATCATCAAACACTTGTCGCAACATTGACGGAATAACCATATTGATGTCCGAACACACTTTCGTTTCAGAACGAAACGGTCCAAAGTATGTAGGTGTAAATTCTTTCCATCCAAGACATGGTCGTGTAAAACTTTGCCCCCGATTAAGTCGCCGTTCAAACATTGCCGCGTATGCATGCCCTGGCGATGTTGTTTTTGCATCCCACTTTTTAGCAGATTCTGGAAGCTCATCCTTATTCCGTGAAGGATAGACATATGCATAAAGACGGTAACAAACATCCGTCAGAACCGTTGCCATGAACTGAAAAGAATTGTCATCTATTTTTTCACGTAACGGCCCACGATAATTGGTCATGTATTGCTCATAATGCAACGGTCGGCAAATTTCAGCCTTAAAAGGAACGATGTCAACGGCAGGCCCCCAACAAATTGCTTTGAATATCCCTGCGACAGCAGAATATGTGGGCGCAGGATAACTCACAGGGCAATCGCCCGTGTCCGGTCTTGTCCACATCGCAGTCGGTCCTGCAATCTCAAGTTTAACTTGATAAGCTTTCATTTTAGTCCTTTCATTGCAATACTGCCCATCTTGGCTCGTTCATCCAACGCGAGATTGCGGAGGATGAACGAATCATATTGTCCCAATAAATGTTTCAATTCACATGACGCGAAGTCTGCTCTTTTGATGCCTATTCCGCTCACGACGAAGGACAGTATAGCATATGTTCGGATAGTGCGCAATAGCAACTTTCATTTAATGGGATAATTGTAAGAAGGGTTTTGGCAATGTCCACGGTTCAACCACTTCGGGAATAATGCAATGCTGTCCCATATATCAAATCCTCCAATTTCAATATCCGAGAATCTTGAAGCGGCTGCCACTTGTCGATAGGGAGGTCCCGTCGGCTGTGGGCGTAGATTCCTGTATTCATTGCATGGTCTCCTTTGCCGGCTGGGCAGACGGATTGCGCGGCGTACCGGCGAGAATCTGGACACGGGAGGCGATATTCAACGGCGCCAGGCGCGGCGCGGGCTCCATTTCGTCAGGATGGGAAACGTAGTGTGCGCGCAGCGCGTCCCTTATCCCGATGCGCACCGCCGGGTCGATGAGGCCCAGTTCGTCGAGACGCAGGGCGAACGTCTCCGCCGAGACGCCGAACTTCGCTTTCAGCGCACAGACGGTCTCCAGCGTCCAGCCGTTTCTGGCGATACCAGTCGAGGCCGAGAAACTCTGTACCGTGACGGCCGGCATGAGCAATTCCGCCGAAAAGTCGGTTAGGAAGCGGTGGTACGCATGCGTTTCTTCAAACGGTACGAATCCGAGAGATGAAAATATACATATGCTTCCGAGTTCCCATGCGAGCCTGTATAAATCCCGCTCCGGAGTATTGGCAGCACTCAAGATGATTGAGAACGTTTTCCGCTCCGTGTTCCAATAAGCCGCGCTTTGCACCTGGTAGGAGAGAGGGATTTTGTGGATGCGCACTCCATTAAAATCGAGACATCCGGCGAGGTCGCAGTACGGCGCAGTCCCAATGCCGAGAGAAGCGCGCGCAGCCCCCGCGATTACAGCACCAGACCCTTCCAACTTCCCCTTTGGGTACTTCAAAAGCAGCCGACACGCCGAATCCACCCCCTTGCCGTCTTCAATCGATGAGATTTCGCGCTCACGCGGCAATATATCATTGAGCGCTTTCCCCGCCCAAGGTTCGCCTAGACGCAGCGCGACATAGTCCCCAAGACGGGTTGCGGCACGCGGTGCGCCGCCCTGTGCGCCCTCTCTGGGCGGCTCCGCCACCAAATCCCAGAACGATATGCCGAGGGCCTCCGCTATTCTCTCGAGAGTGCGCACGGTAGGGCTGACCCTGTCCTTCTCCAAAAGACAAAGCTGCGACGGCGACATATCAGCCCGCCGGGCAAGCTCATTCTGTCCAACTCCCTTCTCCGAGCGTTTCGCCGCCACTATGGCACCTATCTCAATCATGAGCGCATTATACCATTTTCCTGCTCCGGCATCAAGGGGGATTTTTGTTTATTTGATTTATTTATTTTATAATTTATCTACCCCCATCACCACCCGCACTTCGCTAAATTCCGTTGGCGATATGCCACTTGTACCAGTTCAATATTCCTTCGAGATGTCGCTTGACCATGCGCGCCACTTTCTTGATGGGCGCCAATCCGGATTTCATGGCGCTGTCGTACCATCTCTTGAAATATTCTCTTGCAAAGTCAATGCCGCGCCGCCCTTATATCGCGTTGAAGCTCTGCTTGCAACCCCATGCCTTGCCGATCTTCACGGCTCCAACGTAGAATTGTTGCCAAGGAAGCAGGGCCTTGTCTATAAAGGCGGTTCCACTTTCTTCGCTTCGGCCCGGCACGACGTCCAGCAACCTGCCGGTGCCATGATCCACCATGACGCTTATGAACCGTTCGTCCTTTTTGCCTGCCGCTTCCTCTTCGGGCGTCGGCTTCCTTTTCTTGAAACTCTTCTCGGCGATGCCGACAGCGGAAATCTCTTCCAGGAGCCTGGCGGACATTCCTCTTTCGACAGCCCTCGTCATCATGGCCTGGGGCCGCTCCCAATTCAACTACAAAATCTGCATTGCACTTTTGACGTTGCTGGACATTTCCAGGACTTTAGGCGTTCAGACGGCGATGAAGACGACGCCGGGATTCGGAGAACGCTTCGCCTCCGGCGGCAGCGCGAAGAGCGCCGGGAACGAAAGCGCCTCGTCCGAAAATATGTCGCCGGCATATTCGCCGTCGAGGAAGCCTCGGATGTGGTTCTGGCGGGCGAAGCGGCGGCACTGCGCAATCACGGCGCTCTTTATGAGCGCGGTCCCGCCGGTGGAGCCGTAGCCGGTAACGACGGCGAAGACGGCGGGACGCCGCGCGCGCTCTGCGGAGACTATGCGTTCTAGCTGCGCCAGGGCGTCTTCCACCTTCATTCCGCGCCTGTGCAAATCGTATTCGACAAGTCCCTTGCGCTTCATTTCTTACGGACGCCCTTGCATGGCGCGGTGGCCGGCGGCTGCGGCAACGGCTCGCGCAGCCGGAACGTCTCGATGGCGGAGGCCAGGCGCGTCGCAGGGTCGAAATCGATTATCGCTCCTTCGAGCGTCGCCGGCCCGCCAGCGACCTCGAACCGGCTGGGCATCCCCGTCAGGAACCTCTTCAAGACCGGCTTCAGCTCGCGCCCGATGGACGAAACGTAAGGGCCCGTCATGCCGAGATCTGTCAGAAACGCGGTCCCTCCCGGCAGGATGAACGCATCGGAAGTCTGCACGTGCGTATGCGTGCCGACAACGGCCGTGACCCGCCCGTCCACATAGCTCGCAAGCGCGATTTTCTCGCTTGTCGCCTCGGCGTGGAAATCTATGAAGACGGGGAGGTTTTTCGGTATTTCTGCGAGAACGCGGTCGATAGTCCTGAAGGGGCAGTCGATGGGGTTCATGAAAGTGCGGCCCTGGAGGTTGACGACGGCGAAGGAGGCAGTCGGCAACGTGACGGTCAGCCAGCCTTTTCCCGGGCAGCCTTGCGGAAAGTTAGCCGGACGCGCCACAAAACCCAAAGTATCGATTTGCGTGGCGAACTCCTTCTGGCCCCAGGTGTGGTCGCCGAGCGTGATGGCGTCGACGCCGCAATCCCTGATTTCCTCTGCGAGGGCGGCGGTGATGCCCGAGCCGGCGGCGCAGTTCTCCGCGTTGGCGACCACGGCGCCGATAGAAAGTTCCTTCTTGAGGCGCTTGACGTTTTCCTTGATGATTCTGCGTCCGGGGCTGCCGACCACGTCGCCTAGAAAAAGAAGTCTCATTCGCGCGACCGCCTATCTGAGTTCATGACCGTTCTGCAGGAGCCAGGCGGCCGCATTGCGGTCGCCCCTGGCGGCGCGTGCGCGCATGCGCCACACGGTCGCCGTCTTGTAGTCCTTGAGAAGGCCGCCGGAAGCGTTCTCGAAACACGCGGCGTAGTTCTCCATCGCCGGCGGGAAGCCGCGCTCTGCCGCGACGCGATACCAGCGCACGGCCATGTCGCGGTCTTGCTCCACGCCGTCGCCGTCGTAGAGGCACTTGCCCCAGGCGTTCATGGCCTCGACTGTGCCCTGCTCGGCGCTCGACTTGAACATCCTCGCCGCGCGCTCCTTGTCCTGCGCAACGCCCTCGCCGCGCTGCAGCGCGTAGGCGTAGTTCAACTCGCCGTATGCATTGCCGAAATCGGCGGACTTGGCGAACCATCGAGCCGCAATTATCGGGTCGCGCTCGACCACGATGCCGTCGCGGTAGAAGCCGCCTATGTTGTTGATTGCCTCCGGATGGTCTTCCGCCGCCGCCGCGCGAAAGCACTCCAGCGCCCGGAACGGGTCCGGCTGCACACCGTAGCCGTGCATGTAGCACATCCCGAGATTGTAAAGCCCATTCGCGTCATGGCGGTCCGCCGCCGTCTTGAAGCATGAATAACTCTGGTAGAGGATGCGGACGAGGTCGTTGGTGTTTACGTTGGGGTCGTTCAGTTTCTTCGCAATGGCAATCGTTCCCCAGGCGTTGAGAGCCTGGACGTTTTGCGCATCGACCGCCCTCTTCAGAAGCTGCATGTCGTTGGATTCGAGCGACAGGAGATACCAGGCGAGGGCGTTGTCGCGGCGCTCGGCGAGTGCGCGTATTTTACCGCGCGATTGAGCGAGATACCTGTTGCGCACCTCATCGGAAAGACGCGCGGCCGGCGGCGGACGCTGCTCGCGCGATACGAGTGCAATCACGAACTGCTGCAGCGGCTTGCCGTCCTCGGCTTCGCTGGCGACACGCTCGGCGGCGGCGGCATACGCCTTTGGATTGCCGGAAGAACGGGAGTTTATGAGGCGAAGTATGGCCTCTTCGCTCGAACGGGCGTCGTCGCCGTCCGCCAGACATTCCGGCGCGGCGGAAAGCATCGCCAACGCGGCGGCGGCGGCGCAAAGCGCCTTGCCGAATCTTGTCTTCATCGTTTCTCCTTGTCGTTGAAAGGCTTGAAAAAATACGTGCCGCCCGAACCGCGAAGTCCCTTGTGCTCGCGCCACGCCTTCTTGCGCGCCGTCACCGTGAGCGTGTGCCCGGCGAACCCGAAATGCCACCACTTCGGACGCACCACGGACAGTATGTCGAACCCCTCGCGGACGATTCTGTAGACTTCCGGGGCGGTGTAGCCGGCGTCGGAGCCGCGGCGGCGTTCCGGCACCGTGAAAAACATGAAACCGTCGGCGCGCAAAACGCGGTTCGCCTCGCGAGCCACTTCGCGCGAAACGGCGCCGGGCGCGACCACGACGGCGTCGAACTGCGCTTCGTCGAAGTCGAGTTCCGCCGCCGCCGGCACGTCCATCCAGATGCCGCCCAGACGAGTGCGCAGGGCGGAAACCGCCCCGGAATGCCCAAACCCTACGGCTAGGGCGCTTCTCAGGCGCTTGAAGCGGGAACTCATTTCCCGCAGTATCGGCTCCAGATCGTTCTTCATGTCATCGGTTCAGGCGTGCTGTGGAAAGAAGCGGAGTCCGTCAAGGCGCGGCGGGAAGCGCGACAACCGTCTCTTCGCGCGTAGCGAGGTCTTTCAAGCGGGCTGAGCGCGCAGCAACATCGTCCGGGCCGATGAACACGGCTTTCGCGGCTGTCGCAGCGGCGCGCGCGAAAAACTTTTTCGGCTTGGCCGGCCGCAACGCCAGGTCGACCCGCTCGCCCGATGAGCGAAGCGAACGCGCCAAAGCCAGCGCGGCGTCGCGCTCGCCGTCCGTCATGTAGCCTACCGCCGTCCCTGTGCGCGTGACGGCCGCCTCCGCACCGAGCCGCGACTTCAACAACTCCGTCACCACTACGTCGCCGAACCCGAGACCAACCGCGCTCGTCGGCTCGCCGCCTATCGCCGTCAAAAGATTGTCGTAGCGCCCTCCGCCGAATATCGCACGGAACTCCCCTTTCGCGTCGAACGCCTCGAACACGATGCCAGTGTAGTACGAAAGACCGCGTATCACGCCAATGTCGAACACGAGCGCATCTGCAAAACCCGCCACCTTCGCGAGGCGGAAAAGCTCGACCAGCTCTTCGCACGCCGAATAGTCCTTCGTCTCCATTATGGCGAAAGCCGCAGAAACCTCCTGCTCCGTGAGGCCGCCGTCGAGCAACATCGCCCCAATTTCAGTATCGGGCATCTTCCCGCGCTTGTCGAGCGCCAAAAACACCTGCGCGTGCTTCTCCGGCGCTATGCCGCTCTCGCCCAGCAGACGCGACAGAAAACGGCGCGACGACACGCGAACCCTGAAATCGTCAGTCGTAAGCCCCATGCGGCGCAGGGCGTCCACCGCCGCGCCCAGGACTTCCACCTCGGCCATCACGCTCTCTTCGCCGATTATGTCCAGATTCCACTGGTAGTGCTCGCGCTTGCGCCCCTTTGTCATGCGCTCGTAGCGGAAGCACTGCGCGATGGTCGTCCACTTCAGCGGCAACGGGAGTTCCTTCTGGCGCTGGGCGACGAGGCGGGCGAGCGTGGGCGTCATTTCCGGGCGCAGCGCCAGGTGGCGCTCGGACTTGTCGAAGAAGTGGTATATCTGCTCGGAGACTTCCTCGCCGGCCTTGCGGGCGAGAAGCTCGTAGCTTTCGACTACGCAGGCGTCGTACTGGTCGAAGCCCGCAGCCTCGCCCGCCGCGCGGAAGGCGTCGAAAACCTTGTTGCGCCACTGCATGTCTTCGGGATAGAAGTCCCTCATGCCTCTTGGCGCGTCGAAACTGATTCTGTCTGCCATGTCGGTATACCTTTTAACTAACTTTGTTCGCAGGGCGGCTTGCGTCCCGCCGGTGAGCCGGCCTACTTGAACAGCGTGATTTTGTTCTCTGTGCCGGAGAGGAGGCGGGCGATGTTCGCCCGGTGCTTCCATATTACGAACGATGCAATTATGGAAATTACTGCGGCCTGGAGCGGAGCGTCGGGCCCGGGGCAGCCGAGCCAGCGGAACCACACCGCCACGGCGAGAAACGCCGCCGCCGCAATCGAGCCGAGCGATATGTAATGGGAAAACGCAAAAACGACCGCGAAGAGCGCGAACGCGACGCCGACGAGCGCCGGCACGAGCGCCACGAGCATCCCGAACGCCGTCGCAACGCCCTTGCCGCCGCGAAACTTCATGTACGGCGTGAACATGTGGCCGAGGACGCACGCGACGCCGACCGCCACCGGCGCCGCCGGCAGCACGCCTCGCACCGCCAGAAGCGTCGGCACGAAACCTTTGAGAAAATCGAGCGCGAACGCCACCAGACCCCACTTCTTCCCTACCGTGCGGAATACGTTCGTCGCCCCGATGTTCTTGGAGCCGACAAGGCGCACGTCCACGCCGCGCGCCTTGCCGATTAGAAATCCAAACGGAATGGCGCCTACCAGGTAGGCGCCAATCAACGTCAGAATCATGCAGATTTCCGTCCGCATCCGCTTACTTTTCTTCCTTGCGCTCCTCGGAGTCGAACTCCGGCTTGCGCCCGCGATACCACCAGAACATGATTGGCGTCGCGATGAATATCGACGAATACGTGCCCGCCACCACGCCGATGAGCATCGTCAGCGCGAAGTCGAATATCGAGCCGTCTCCGAACGCAAACAGCGCCAGAATCGCAAACAGCGTCGTCACCGACGTAATCACCGTACGCGAGAGGCAGGCGTTTATCGCGTTGTTGCAGATTGTCATGAAATCGTTCTTGCGGTCGGTGCGGACTGCCTCGCGGATGCGGTCGAACACGACGACCGTATCGTTGATGGAGTAGCCGATAATCGTCAAGAGCGCGGTCACGACGATGAGCGAGACCTGGCGGCCGCAGAGCGAGAAGAGCCCCAGCGAAATCAGCGCATCGTGCGCAAGCGCGACGAGACCGCCCAGGCCGAAGCCGAACTGGAAGCGGAAACCGACGTAGACAAGTATCGCGATAAGCGAGAAGATGACGGCCTTGGTGCCGCTCGACTTGAGGTCGGCGCCGACCATCGAGCCGACTTCCTCGACGCTCGCGGGCTTGAACCCGGCGTCAGGGAACTTCTCGACGAGCATTCCCGTGATGTGGGCGCCGACGTCGCGGTTCTCCACCTTCGAGCCCTTCGCCGTCTCGGCAGACTCGCCCGTCTTCACGAGAAGCGTCGTGTTGCCTACGCCGCGCTGGTACTGGATTACCGTCGCATTGTCGAAGGCATCGAGCGTCTTGCGTATGTCAGCCACCGAAGGCTGCTTCTCTTCGTCCTGCGTCATGTCGTAGACAATCGAGGTGCCGCCCGTGAGGTCGACCGCCAGCACGCTCGCCGGATTGAGCGCCAGGCGCACGCCGAAAACAGTCAGCGACACCGCGATGATGACGGCGGAGACGAGCACCGTCTTGCCGCCCCAGCGCAGGAAGTCGACATCCGGGTTCTTGAAGAACTTGAGCATCTTGAAGGGCTTCGTGGACTCCGGCTTTGCCAGATGGTCGAACACGAGGCGCGTCACGACGAGAGCGGTGAACATGGAAATCACGACGCCGGCGGTGAGGGTGATGGCGAAACCGCGCACCGGGCCAGTGCCGACCACGAACAGGATTACGCCCGTGATTATCGTCGTCAGGTTGGAGTCGAAGATGGCCGTGAACGCGCGGGCGTAGCCGTTCTTGACCGCCTTGCCGACGTTGGCGCCGTTCTCGAACTCTTCGCGGATGCGCTCGAAGATGAGCACGTTCGCGTCGACGGCCATGCCGAGCGTGAGCACGAGGCCGGCGATGCCGGGCATCGTCAAAACCGGCAGCTGCATGGAGCCGCCGCCGCCCATCGACGGGTCGTGCGCGAACACGCCGAGCAGGTTGGCGACGACCACGAGCGCGGTCGGCAGGAGCGCTATGTCGAGGAACAGGGCAATGTCGGCCACGAGACCGGCATACCAATAGTAGACGAACATGAATATCGCGACAAGCATGAAGCCGATGCCCGCCGCCCAGATGCCGGAATGGATGGCGTCGTCACCCACGGTCGGAGCGACCGACGACTCGGCCAGTATCTTCAGCGGAGCCGGAAGCGCACCGGCGTTCAAATCGTCCGCCAGCTGCTTGGCCGCCTTCAGGTCGAAACGGCCCGTAATCTCGCCGGAACGCCCGATTTCGCTCTGGATTGTCGGCGCGGAAATGAGCACGTCGTCGAGAATGATGGCGAGCGCGCGGCCGCGGTCGCTGCGGTTCTTCGGGCCGCCGGCCTTGTAGTTGCGCGTGAGCGTCGAGAACTTCTTGCCGCCCTCGGGCGTCAGACGGAAGTTCACGTGGAACCCGCCCTTCACCGGATCGCGCTCCCACGACGCCGACTCGAGCTCGTCGCCCGTCAACTCGACGTTGCGCGACACGAAATGCGGCTGGTAGGTCCCGTCGCCGTTGTCCTCGAGCATGAAGCGGTACCGGTCGTCCGTCGTCTGCCACGCCGCAAGACGCGCCGCATAGCCGGGCTGGTGCGACACCTGCGCCCAGTTCTCCGCTCGCGCGTAGCCAGACCCCTTCTTCACGTACCCTTCGGGCGCAACATCCTTGTCAAGCACCTTCGCCACGAGCTGGTCGTCCTTCGGATGCGTCAGACGGAACTCCAGATACGCCGCAGACTGCAGACGCGCCTTCGCCGCCTTGCGAACCTCCTCGTCCACCCCGGGAAGCTGCACGATGAGCTGGTGCTTCTTCGGAAGCGACTGGATGACAGGCTCGTTCGTACCCATCAAGTCAACGCGCTTGCGGATGACCGAAATGATGCGGGCATCGGCGTCCTTGCCGTTCAAAGTCTCGGCAATTTTCTGCTCCACCGCTCCTTCGCGGTTCGTGATGGCAGGGTCAGCCGCGATAATCGACTCGCGGAGTTTGTCGGTATCGACGCCGAGCGTGAAACTCGTGCCTCCCTTGAGGTCCAGGCCGAAGCGAAGCTTCTCCTTCGGCGGGTTCGTAACATGCACGGATACCGCGGCTATGAGGCCGAGCACCAACCATTTCCAGATGTTGTTCCGGACGATAGATTCCTTCGACATTGTTCTGTTCCTGTTTTCAGCCTACTATTCGGGCTATTGGATATTAATTATACCAAATTATGTGCCTTAAGTCCAGCACGGCGGGGGGTGTTTTCTCGCAGGCTGAGGAGATGGGGAGGGGCCCATTTACGATTTACGATTTACGATTTACAATTGCATTGAATCATTGATTCAATTTGTCCATTACGGAATTGCCCAAATAGCCGCAATAAAACAATCCAATCGCAAATCGTAAATATCTCACCCCCCTCAACACCTCAACCTTTCCAATTGCGCAAATGCCCAAATAGCCGCAATAAAACAATCCAATCGCAAATCGTAAATATCTCACCCCCTCAACCATTCCAATTGCGCAAATGGCCAAATTGCCGCAATGGAACAATGCAATCGCAAATCGTAAATCGTAAATCGCAAATCGCAAATCGCAAATCGTAAATAAAAAAAAGGCCGGCGGCGTCCTACTCTCGCATGGGC
>CAMZET010000027.1 GCA_947305825.1 uncultured Verrucomicrobiota bacterium | reverse complement strand
GAGAACGCAGAGCCGCCGAAGGCCGCCAACGTCTGCTCCGCAGAGGACATCGCCTCCCTCCGCGAGGCCCTTAAAGAGGTCTACTGCGACGAGAAGGTCGGCGACTATATCCTGGACATCGTTTTCAAGACGCGCGAGAAGAGCGAATACGTCCTCAACGGCGCTTCGCCGCGCGCCACGCTCGCACTCAACCTCGCCGCCCGCGGCAACGCCCTCCTCAAGGGCCGCGCCTACGCCACCCCGCAGGACGTCAAGGAAGTCGTCCACGACGTCCTCCGCCACCGCATTATCCTCACCTATGAAGCCGAGGCTGAAAACGTCACTTCCGACATGGTCATCGACAAAATCCTCGATGCCGTCCCAGTGCCGTAAGCCACTATGGACTGCGCGACATTCGAGCGACTCCTTGCCGATGAGGCGAAAGGATACAAGTCTCTCCTGGAAACGGAAGAGGGCGAGTGGATAGTCAAAGGCTTTATAGACGTGCGCAAAAACGTCTATCCCATGACTGCCGATACGAAAGTCGTTTCCAAGATAATAGAGCTTATTCTTGTTCCGCAACTTTCCGCATTCGCGGCGCGGCATGGTTTGTCGCTCGAATTTCCTTCTGCGCAAAACTTCTACCCTGACTTGACGTTCAAGGATTCAGACGGCAACTTGTTTGCCGTTGATTTCAAGTCTAGTTATTACGATGGCAAAGGACGGGTAAACGGCTTGACGCTCGGCTCTTATTGGGGGTATTTCCGCGACAGAGCGGTTAAAAGCAATACAGATTATCCATATCGGAGTTACAAATGCCATCTGGTGCTTGGAATACTATACAGGCGCATGGCGGAAGATTGCGATTTTCGAGCGCGGTATGCACTTGACGAGGTGAAAGCAATAAGGTCCGTCATAGGAAGTTTCGTCTTTTTTGTCCAGCCAAAGTGGAAAATCGCGAGCGACCGGGCTGGAAGCGGAAACACCCGCAACATTGGCAGCGTGTCCGAAATGGATAGATTGGTAGCTGGAGACGGAGTGTTTGCCGCATTGGGCGAAGATGTTTTCGATGATTATTGGATGGGGTACTACAACAAGCAGGACGCGCGAAACGCAGGAATCGGGAAACCGAAATACCACAGCCTCGAAACCTATAAAAAGCATCTGGCTCGCAAAAGCAGTTTGCTGAAGAAAATGGCTCGACAACAATGATTATTCCACCTATAAAATCGCAGGGGATCAAGACGAAACTGGTGCCTTGGATAGCAGACCTGGTTCTTTCGTCGGGAGTAGAATTGAGCGCAGGGTGGATAGAACCGTTTTTTGGGACGGGAGTTGTCGGATTCAATGCGCCTTTGCGAGGTAGGCATATTGTCGGCGACACAAACCCCCACATAGTAAACTTTTATAAATGCGTGCAGAGCGGAGAAATATCAGAGTATTCTATGCGCTCGTATCTGGAACGCGAACGCGCGAGACTGGAATCCGCTTCCGACGGCGGCTATACCTATTTTCTAGATGTCAGGGAGAGGTTCAACGCTTTTCACGACCCGCACGATTTCATATTTCTTTCCCGCGCCGGATTCAACGGTCTCATGCGTTTCAACAAGCGCGGGGAATGGAACGTGCCTTTTTGCAAGAAGCAAGAGAGATTCTCTCCGTCTTACATTACCAAAATATGCAATCAGGTCGGAGATGTGGCGAGGGCAATCAGGACTGGACGCTGGGAATTCGTCAATCGGTCGTTCGAGGAAACTATTGCATACGCGGAGGAAGGCGATATCATATATTGCGATCCTCCGTATTTCGGCAGATATGCCGATTATTACAACAGCTGGACGGAAGAGGACGAACGGTCGCTCTTCGAGGTCTTGTCGCTCACAAAGGCAAAGTTCATTCTGTCTACCTGGCATCATAACGATTTTCGTGCGAATACGATGTTGGACAAGTATTGGAACAATTTCAATGTCGCGACCAGAGAGCATTTCTACCACAACGGCGGGAAACTTGAGAACCGGCATTCGATGGTGGAAGCTCTTGTTTACAATTTCGACGTCTGCGGGAAAATCGAGGCCGGCGGCGCCAGGCAATTGGATTTGTTCGCGGAAACGGCATAAATTGCATGAGAGAGGAAGTTTCATGGCAACCGACGTAAAAGAGCTGATGGCGAAAGTGGGGAAGATACGAATCCTCACGAACAGGCTTATCGACGACCAGTTGAGCGGCGACTACCATTCGACGTTCAAGGGGCAGGGGGTGGAGTTCGACGAGGTGCGGCCGTACACGCCCGGCGACGACGTGCGCACGATCGACTGGAACGTGACGGCGCGCACGGGTTCGCCGTTCATCAAGCGCTACTCGGAAGAGCGCGAATTGACGGTTCTTTTCATGGTGGACGTGTCCGGCTCGCAGGGCTACGGGACGGCGGGGCGCTCGAAGATGCAGCTTTCGGCGGAACTGACGGCTCTTCTGGCGCTGACGGCGATACGCAACCAGGATAAAATCGGGCTCATCCTTTTCTCCGACAAAATCGTGAAGTACATACCGCCGCGCAAGGGGCGCGACTCTGTGATGCGGCTGGTGCGCGAAGTCCTGGCTGCTGAGGACGGCGCGGAGGGCGGGACGGATTTCGCCGCCGCGCTCAAATTCCTCAACGGCGTGCAGAAGCGCCGCGCTGTCGTGTTCCTCGTGAGCGACTTCATGCTGCCGGAGAAGACGCGCGAGACGGCCGCCCGCCTCGTCAGCGCGACCGCCCGCCACCACGACATGATTTGCGCCCTCGTCAGCGACCCGGCGGAGTCCGCCATCCCTGACGTCGGACTAGTCGAACTCGAAGACCCGGAAACAGGCGCCTTGCGCCTCGTGGACACCTCGTCGCCGGCGGTGCGCGAGGCGTTTGCGCAGGCCGCCCGCGAGGAAAGCGAGGAACTTTCTCGCCTCCTGCGCCGCAACGCCATTGATACGCTCGAAGTCTCTACCGCCCGCCCGTACATCGACGGCGTGCGAGCGCTGTTCAAGCGCCGCGCCATGAAGCGCTAATCCCGTTTGCACATGACCAGGATTTTGATAGTCGACGACGACAGGATTGTGCGCAAGACGATGCAGCATCTGCTCGCGGCGCACGGCTACGAGACGGCGGCGGCGAACGGATGCACAGAGGCCCTTCGGTGCATCGGCGAGCAAATGCCGGATTTGGTGCTCCTCGACGTGATGATGCCCGTGAAAAACGGGTTTGAGACGTATGGCGAGCTGCGCAAGGCCGGCCTGGAAGCGCCTGTGATTTTCCTGACCGCCGTCCCGACGGATGACATGGAAATAAAGGGCCTGGGCTTGGGCGCGGACGATTTTATCGGCAAGGACATGGAAGACGGCCCCATCCTGGCGAGGATAGCGCGGTCGCTGCGCCGCGCTGGCAATATTCCAGAGACGCCGGCTCCAGAAACGCCCACTCCGGAGACGCCGCCGGCTCCGGAAACGCCTTCCGCGCCGTCCGCTGCCGGGCGCGGCGGCGCGAGGTTCTCCGTCGGCAGCGCGAACGTCTACCTCCAGGAACGGAGGCTCGTCTTCGCCGACGGGCGCGAGTCGCCGCTTTCCCGCGCCGATGCCGACATCCTCTCGGCGCTCCATTCCGCCGACGGCGCTTTCCTCACTTGCTCCGAAATCATCTCCCGTTCGCGCGGCGACGGTTACGCCATGGACGCCGGAACGATTCGCTCGGAGATATTCCGCCTCAAAGCGAAACTGGGGAAGGACGGCGAGCGCATCCAGGGCGAGCGCGGGTTTGGGTACAGGCTGGCTTAGCGCGTCTGCTGGAGCATTTTGATTGCCCGCTGGCGAATGTCGCGGTTGGCAGAGACGACGAGCGGGCGGACGAGGGCGGTTGCGCCGTCCTCGTCGCCGCGACGGCGCAGGGTTTCCGCGAGTCTCAAGCGCGCCTCCTCGTCGGAATAGAAACGTTGCGGGGCTGCGATGGAGGCGCGCAGACACGTCTCGGCGCCTTGCCAATCGCCGACCAGCATTTCCGCTATTCCCAGGGCTTCGGCGAACATTCCGCGCTTGTCGCCGCCCTCGAGACGCACGTACCGCGAAACGAGGCGCCTTATTTCCGGCACGTCCTCGAGGCGTCCGCGGCAGGCGAGGGAATATGCAAGCGTCTCGGCGGTGGACTCGCGCGGCGAAATGCGGTAGCTTTCGCGCATGAGGTCGATTCCTTCGTCCAGGCGTCCGAGCCTGGCGCAGTATTCGGCGCCGACGTGGCTCAAAGCGCGCCAATGCGCGGGCTGGAGTTCGAGAGTGCGGGCAAACACCGTATAGTCGTTGCGGTAGGAGGATATGACGGGCCAGGCGGCGGCGGCATAGGCGACGACGGCCGCCGCGAAAAGTGAACGCGCCGTGCCGCCGAGACGCAGCAGCGCTGCGCAGAGCGCATACGCGACGGCTACCGACGGCAGATACAGAAAGCGGTCGGCGCGAAACGTCTCGCCGAACGAACCAAGTATGCCCGAAACTGGGAGGTAGGCAATCGCGTAGAATGCGGCGGCGAACGCGAGAACGCGCTTCCAGGAAGTCCTGCCGCCTTCCGCGCCGACATTCCCCTCGTCCGCGCCGCGCACCGCGCCGAACGCGCACGGCATGAGATAGTCGAAGTGGATGCCATAGGGGAACACGGTCTGCGCGAGCCCCAGTGCGAGCGCCCAGAGCGCCAGGAGAAGCCGTTTGAGGAAAGGCACGTGCAAGACGGCTACCGGGCCGATGCCTTCGGGGTTCGTCTGGGCGGCGATTGCGGCGAGCCCGGTCACGGCGGCCATGAGGAAGAGCGGCGCGTACCTGAACGCGGCGCCCCACAGGCGCCCGGACCCGCGCCAGGCGTGTAGTTCGACGAGGGCGGCGAGCAGCGGAAAGCAGACGGCGGTAGGCTTGGACATGCAGGCGAGGGCGCAGCAGACCATGCCGACGAACCAGCGGCGCGAACGCCACGCCATCAGCCCCGCGAGCGTGAACATCGCAAAGAGCTCCTCCTTGCGCGAGGCAATCCAGGCTACTGCCTCGGCGCGCTGCGGATGGACGGCCCAGAACGCCGCCGCCAGGAAGGCGCAAAGAGGCAGCGACCAGTCGCGTTCGCCGCTGCGGCCCCCGTCGCCGCAGAACCGCAGAAGGAAGCAGAATACCAGAACGGCGTTCACGGCATGGAGCAAGGCATTTACAATGTGGTGGCCGCTCCAGCCGGCCCCGAACAGCGTCAAATCAGCCGCATAGGAAATATACGTGAGAGGCATCCATATTCCGCCGTAGGTGACACGCGAGAACGCCTCCCGCACGGCAGACCAGGAAAGCCCGCCCGCGACGAACGGGCAGCCCGCCGTGTAGCCGAAATCGTCCAGCCGTATGTAGCCGAACGCCGCCGTGCGCAAATACAGGGCCGCCGCAATGCCGAAAAGACCCGCCGCGCACAAAATCCTGCGCATCGTTTCACGCCTGCCCGTCATCGGCGCCTTTCTCCTAGTCGAGCACACCCGTCGCGTAGCGGTCGCGCCCGGACAGGTCTTTCAGGATTTTCACGTCGCCGAAGCCGTAGCCTTCGAGGATTTGCCGGACTTGGTCGCCCTGCTCGGCTCCTATTTCGTAGAATACGGCCCCGCTCGGCGCGAGGAGATTCATGGCGTCGGCGGTGTAGCGTTCGTAGAAGTCGAGTCCCGCAGGGCCGCCGTCGAGCGCCAGATGCGGCTCGAAATCCCATATGCGTCGCCCCAGGCGCGGGCACTCGCCGCTCGCAATATACGGCGGGTTGGAAACGATGGCATCGATAATCCCCGGCTCGTCGAAGTCGTCGAGTCCGTCCATGGCGACGAAGCGCACGGCGTCGGCTAGCCCTGTCCGGCCGGCGTTTTCGCGGGCGAGCGCAAGGGCGTCCTCGCTCACGTCGGTGGCGATTATCGCGGCTGGTGAGCGCAGTTCCGCCGCGAGGCTGAGCGCGATGGCGCCGGTTCCGGTGCCGACATCCACGATGACGGGAGGGCGCGGGACGCCGTTGCGCGCCGCAGCCCATTTCAGGACTAAATCAACCAGTCCCTCGGTCTCCGGGCGCGGAATCAAAGCGCGGCGGTCGCATTTGAGCGTGAGGCGGCGGAAATCCCATTCTCCCAGAATGTATTGGAGCGGTTCGCCGTCGGCAAGGCGTTTCACGCCGCGCCGCATGGCGCCAAGGCGCACTTCGTCCGGCTCCGCCGCCAGATGCGCGGCGAGAGTCCCGCGCCCGGTGTGCAAAAGCCGCGCAGCCAGAAACTCCACGGCTGCGCGGCCATCATCGACGCCTTTGGCGGCGAGGTAGTCGCCGCCGCGCACTATCACTTCGCGCCAGGTCATCGACGCTCATCAAAACGGGACGTCGTCCAAATCCGGCGAAATCGGCTGCGCCATTGTGCGCGGCGGCGGGGGTACCGCTCCTGCGGCAGAGGCCGCTCCGGCGGAGGGATACGCTCCGGCGGAGGGAATCGCGCCCATCGCCGCAGGCGGAGGAACCGCCACGGGCTCGGTGGACGTGCCGTCCGCGTTCAGGACTTCGACCTTGACGCCGGTCAAATCGACGAAATACTGCACACCGCGCGAACCGCCGTCCCAGCGGCGCCCGTCTATCGCAAAACGGATTTTCACGCGCTGCCCGGGCACGATGCCGTCCAGAAGCGTAGTGTTCCCGCGCTTGAAACTGAACTTGACCGGATTTGGATACCTGTTCTCCGATTCTATGTCGTTGCCTACGATAATCTCGCGCTTCGTGAAGCCATTGACGCCAATGGACTGCGTTTGGCCGACTTCCTCGACAACGCCCACGTAATCATACATCATTTGCTTGAGTCTCCTTTGACTTGGTGCATATTATATCATAATTTCGCGAAGGCGGCCTGGAGCGAAGTTGCTCGCTAGAGGCGAGTCGGGACGCCGGCGGCGGCCATGGCGGCCTTTATTTCGGCGATAGTGTATTCGCCGGAGTGAATCATTCCGGCGACTATGGCGGCGTCGCAGCCCGTCTTGGCGAAGACTTCGGGGAAGTGCGCCGGCTTTCCGGCGCCGCCGGAAGCGACTACCGGTACGCCGACCGCCTCGGCAATCCTGCGCGTAATCTCCAGCTCGAAGCCGCCGCGCGTGCCGTCCGCATCCACGGAATTGACGACAATCTCGCCGGCGCCCAGGTCTGCCGCGCGCCGCGCCCATTCCACCGCGTCCCAGCCAGTGAATTCGCGGAAGCCCCTCGTCGTCACCTCGTAGCCCGAAGGGCACTGCGGATTGGAAGACTTCACAGGGTCCATGCCCAGCACGATGCACTGGCGGCCGAACACCCTCGCACCCTCGGCGATTATCCCGGGATTGCGCACCGCAAGCGAATTGACGGAGACTTTCTCGGCGCCTGCGAGAATCACGCGCTCCATGTCGGCGACGCACGAGATGCCGCCGCCCACGGCGAAGGGTATGCGTATGGCGCGCGCGACCGCCTCGACCATCCCTATGTCAATCGGCCGGCGCTCCGCCGACGCCGTTATGTCGTAGAATACAAGCTCGTCGGCTCCGCCTTCCGAATACCCCAACGCCATCTCCACTGGGTCGCCCAAATCCACGTTGTTCTGGAACTTGACGCCCTTCGTCACGCGCCCCTTGCGCACGTCCAGGCACGGTATCACCCTCTTCGTCAGCATCCGAGCCACTCCTTGAGCAATTCCAGCCCCGCTTTGCCGGACTTTTCCGGGTGGAACTGGCACGCGAATATGTTGCCGCGCTTGACGATGGACGTGAAGCGGACGCCCGCGTATTCGGTCGTGCCGTACGTATGTTCGCCCAATTCGGCGTAGTAGGAATGGACGAAGTAGTAGTATTGCGGCTTCCTGCCGTCGATGGCGACGTCGTTCCATCCAATTTGCGGGACTTTGCAGCCGCCGCAGGCGGGGAAGCGGCGGACCTGGCCCGGCACGAGACCTAGGCAGTCGATGCCGCCGTCTTCCTCCGTGCGGTCGAAGAGGATTTGCATACCGAGGCAGATGCCGAGGAAAGGCTTTGATTGGGCGGCGCGGCGCACTGCGTCTGCCAGTCCGAGGCGCGAGAGGTTCTCCATCGCGCTTCTGGCCGCGCCTACCCCCGGAAACACGACGCGGTCCGCCGCCTCCACGGCCGCCGGGTCGCTCGTCACGACCGTCTCGTGGGAAAGCGCATCGAATGCGTACTTGACGCTCGTGAGATTGCCGGCCTTGTAATCGACGATTGCCGTCATCGTACTAGCGAGTCTTTTACGCGTTTTCCTGCTCCAGGCGGCTGAGGATTGCCAGTACTTCGTCGCCTTTCTCGAGCGAGAGGTCGAGCTTGAACAGGAGGCGCGGCGTGAACTTCAGGCGGACTTCGCGGTTTATCATGGCCTGGAAGTCGCGGGCGTGGTGCTTCAGATGCTGCAGCGCCCGCTCCTTGAGCGCTTCGTCGCCGAACACGGAAACCGTGACAGTCGCGTCGCGCAAATCCTTGCCGCAATGCACTCCCGTGACCGTTATCAGCCCTGGCGCCACGGTGTCCCCCTGCATTATGGAGAACATCCCTTCAGCTATCACGCGCTTCAGCAGCGAATTCACGCGCTCCAAACGGTCTACTGCCATGCTTTCGGGCCTCCTTTCGCTTGCGCTTCGGTTTCCGCCGCCTTTTACAGCGTCTTCGGCAGTTCCTCGAGCATATAGCACTCGATGATGTCGCCGACGGCGAACTCCTCGTAGTTCTGGAAGCACACGCCGCATTCCTGCTGGCCCGTCACTTCCTTCACCTCGTCCTTGAAGTGGCGCAGCGTCTGCACCTTGCCGTCCCAGATTTGCGCCTTGTTGCGCAGGATGCGGAACTTCTCCTTGGCGATGAGCGAGCCGTCGAGCATCTGGGAGCCTGCGATTTTGCCGAGTTTGCCGATGTCGTAGATGGCCTTGATTTCGGCGTGTCCCTTGACGACTTCGCGGTATTCGGGCGGGAGGAGGTCGAGCATCGTCGACTTGACGTGGTCGATGAGTTCGTAGATGATGCGGAAGGAGTTGATGCGCACGCCGTCGTGCCTGGCCTGGCTCTGGACGCCGGAGTCGGTGCCGATGTCGAAGCCGACGACGATAGCCTTGCCTGCGGCGGCGCTCTTGACGTCGGTGAGCGAGACGTTGCCTGTGCCCGTGCCGATGATGTTGAGGCCGACCTTCTCGGACTTGATGCTGTTGAGGGCCTCGACGATGGCCTCGAGCGAGCCTTGCGTATCGGACTTGACGATGACGTTGAGTTCCTTCTTGCCTTCGGCGGCCATGCGGCTCATGAGCGCGTCGAGGGAAGCGGCCTTGGACTGGGAAAGTTCCTGTTCCTTGCGTTCCTGCGCGGCCTCGGCGGCGAGTGTGCGGGCGCGTTTTTCGTCGAGCATGACGCGGAATTCGGCGCCGGCCTCCGGGACGCCGGAGAGTCCCGTCGCCTTGACGGGCATGGCTGGCGGGGCCTCCTTGATGCGGCGGCCGCGGTCGTCGATGAGCGCGCGCACCTTGCCGAAGTGCTCGCCGATGAGGATGACGTCGCCCACCTTGAGCGTGCCGCCGGCGACGAGCAGCGTCGCGCACGGCCCGAGCCCCTGCTGGAGCTCCGCCTCTATCACGTAGCCGTTCGCCCGGCGGTTCGGGTTCGCCGTCAGTTCCAGGACTTCGGCCTGGACGAGGATGTTCTCGAGAAGGGCGTCAACGCCCATGCCCGTGACGCCCGACACCGGGCAGCAGATTATGTCGCCGCCCCAGTCTTCCGGCGTCAGGCCGCGCTTCTGGAGCTGCTGCTTCACGCGGTCCACGTTCGCCGTCGGCTTGTCCGCCTTCGTGATGGCGACCATAATCTGGACGCCGGTCTGGCGGGCGACCTTGATGCACTCCTCGGTCTGCGGCATGATGCCGTCGTCGGCGGCGATGATGAGCACGGCGATGTCGGTAATCTGGGCGCCGCGAGCGCGCATGGCGGAGAACGCGGCGTGGCCGGGCGTGTCGAGGAACGTAATCTTCTTGCCGGCGATTTCGACCTGGTAGGCGCTGATTTGCTGGGTGATGCCGCCGGCCTCGCCGGCCGCGACGTGCTCCTTGCGTATCCAGTCCATCAAGGTGGTCTTGCCGTGGTCGACATGGCCGAGGAACGTGACGACCGGCGCGCGCGGGCGCAGCGACTCCGGCGGATCCTCCGGAATCATGTCGTCGGCGTCGATTGCCTTGAGCACTGGCTTGGCGGCCGCCTTGTCGCGGGCGCGTTCTATCGTCACGCTGTAGCCGTACTTGGCGGCAATCTTGGTGGCGACGTCAGGTTCGACGCGCTGGTTGATAGACGCGAGGATTTTGAGGCCCATCAAATCGGCGATGAGGCGGTTGGGCTTGATGTTGAGTTTGGCGGCGAGGTCCTTGACGACGACGGCGCCGCGTATGGAAATCTCCCTGGACCCGTTGTTGCCGCTGTCGGCGGCGGCCGAGTCGTTGTCGTCCTGCCTCAAACCGCTGGCGTGCGCCTTTTCGAACGCCTTGGCGGCGTCCTTGCCTTTCTTGCCCTTGCGGTTGCCGCGCTCCATGTCATCGTAGTCGCCGATTGGTTTCGGAGGACGGACTTTAGGTTGCGCGGCGACGGTGATTTTGATGGCGGTGGCTCCGACGGGAGCGGCCTTCTGGAGCGGCTTGAAGCCCGGATGCGCGGAGAGGCCGACGCTCTGCTTGGGCAAGGGGCGCTGGCCTGGCTGCGGGAGCGGGGACTTGGGCTTGTAGCCCGGGGCCATCCTGAGCGGCGGCCTGTTGGCCGGAGCGGTTGCGGCTGCGGCCGCGGCCTGGCGGGACTGGGCGGGCGCGGGGCCGGCTGCGGCCGGGCGCGTCG
>CAMZET010000026.1 GCA_947305825.1 uncultured Verrucomicrobiota bacterium | reverse complement strand
GGTTTCTACGCCGACAAGTTTGAGAAAGAAGGTGAGTGACTATGGCAATGCCGCAGCAGGACGACTACATCGAGCAGATCCATCGCCTTGAAGGACTGATGGCATACGCAGAAGCACAGCAAGATTGGAAGGAGTTGGAGCGCCTTAAGGAGCGTTTGCGCAGACTCCTAGAGCGAGTGTAGCCTAGAGCAACAATAGTTGTAGCAAAAGAAGGGTATTCATTGGGCGTTGCAAACAGGCGCAAAATAGTGTATACTGTCTGCGTCGCAATTTGGAGGTTTTTCTATCGCAAGAGGCGGATGCCCCGAAAGCCTCAAGATTGCAAACAGGCGTTGCACCAGGCAAACGGAAAGGAAGCCGCGAGGCTGAATGGATTTTGCGCAATGGGACTAGTGAAAACAAGACGGCTTGCCGCGATGCGGAAGCAGCAGAAGGCAAAAGCGGGGCTGAAGCCGCCGCCAAAGAAGGTTGTCGGTTTCAAGAAGGGTGGAATGGAGAAATGGAAATCGAGCGGCGAGTGCGGCGGCATGGCGAAGAACGGAAGCGATGGCTTGCCGGCGGATATTTCAAGGAATGCGGGAAGAACCCGTGAATCGAGAGGAGAAGCGAGATGACAGATTTCAATTTCTGGTCGCCGACGTATTTTGCGTTCGGCAGAGGGAAGGAAGCGCAGACCGGCGAACTCGTCAGGCGCTTCGGCGGGAAGAAGGCGCTTGTGCACTATGGCGGGAAGAGCGCTGTCGCAAGCGGCTTGTTAGAGCGCGTAAAGGCGTCGCTTTCTGCCGTCGGCGTTGCTTGGGTAGAGCTTGGCGGCGTGAAGCCGAACCCGCGCAGCGCGCTGGTCGACGAGGGCGTGCGCCTGGCGATGGCGGAGGGGGTCGATTTCCTGCTCGCCGTCGGCGGCGGGAGCGTAATCGACTCTGCGAAGGCCATTGCGATAGGCGCGGCGAACGGCGGCCGTTGGCGAGGGTTCTACGTCGGGCGCGAGGTGAAAGTGCGTCCGGCGATACCCGCCGCGCTGCCGGTAGGCGTCGTGCTGACAATCGCCGCCGCCGGGAGCGAGGGCTCGACGAACAGCGTGGTCAATCTAGAGCCGGAGAACCTCAAGCGCGCTGCGGGCGGCGACATCCTCCGCCCGAAATTCGCGGTGATGAATCCCGAACTGACGATGAGTCTTCCGCCGTTCCAGACGGCCTGCGGCCTGGCGGACATGTTCGCGCACCTCTGCGAAAGATACTTCTCGCCCACGAAAGACGTCGCGCTGACCGACAACCTCTGCGAGGCCGTCATGAAAACCGTGATAGAAGAAAGCGCGAAGGTTATGTCCAATCCGCGAGACTACCAGGCGCGGGCGAACATAATGTGGGCTGGGACGCTCGCCCACAACGACATATGTGGCGCGGGGCGCGTGCAGGACTGGGCAAGCCACGGAATCGAGCATGAGCTCTCCGCGCTCTACGACTGTGCGCACGGCGCCGGGCTCGCCGTCGTCATGCCGGCATGGATGCGGTACGTCCACAAGGCGGACGTCGCTCGCTTTGCGCGGTTCGCCCGCAACGTGTTCGGCGTCGGGCGCGAAGACGCCGACGGGGACGCCGCGTTAGCGGGCATAGAGGCATTCCGGCAATGGCTCAAGTCCCTTGGCCTTCCGCTCACGTTTGACGAACTCGGCGCGAAAAAAGAGGACATTCCGCTCCTCGTGAAAACGCTCAATCTCAACGGCAACACAATCGGCGGCTTCATGCCGCTGACGGAGGCCGATGTCGCGGAAATATACCGCCTTTGCTGCGACGACGCGTCTGCCGCATCCTGACGACCCGCCTACCCCAGCCTGACAACCCGCCTAGTGCCGCTAGGCAGCGCGTCCGGCGGCAGAGAAAGCGCATGAAAATCTAGGTGCGCGTTGCGTCCGGGCGCGGATTTTGGTAAAATGTACACCATGGAAAGTCAACAAGGGAACAAGGGCGCTGCGTACGCGGCGGCGGTAGAGCGGCTGCGGAGCGCGGTAGGCTATCCTGATGCGGAGGGGGCTTCGGCGCTGGTCGTGGACGGGGCGGAAATCGCGGTTCTTCCGGGGGCCGGTTCGCGGTTGCGCCTGGAAAGGCGGTTGCCGGCGGATGCCGGGGACCTCGAGCGTCTGGCGTCATACGCGCCGGGGCGGATGCTGCGGGACAAGGCGGTGCTTGCGGCGGACGACGCGGGCAGGCCGTTTCTCTGGCAGGAAGCGCCGGACTCGCTCGACGAACGCGCTTTGCGCCGGTTTTTCGAGGAATTTCTCGACTCGTGCGACTGGTGGCTCGCCAGGCTCGAGACCATGCGCGAGCAGCCGGCCGCCAGGTTCCCGGAAGTGATGATTCGCCCGTGACGGCGGATCGGCGGAGTGTCGCCGCGACTGACGGCGCAGACGATGGCATATGGAACACCAACGCGACAGGAATAAGGAACGCGACAGGAAGAAAGCGACAGGAAGAAGATGATAGACAAGGAATGGCTCGAGACGTATGCGCAGCGGGTGCGCGAGGCTGACAAGATTGACCCGGCGCTCTACAGGAAATACGGAGTGAAGCGGGGGTTGCGCTACGACGACGGCACGGGCGTGCTCGTCGGCTTGACCACTGTCGGCAACGTCCACGGCTACGTGACGAGCGAAGGCGAGCGCATGGCGATTCCCGGCGAACTCTACTACCGCGGCATCAACGTGAAGGATTTGGTGAACGCCGACAAGCGCGAGCACCGCTTCGGCTACGAGGAGGCGGCCTACCTTCTGCTGTTCGGAGCGCTGCCGACCGGGCGCGAACTCGTCGATTTCAAGCAGAAACTCGGCTCCTACCGCCGCCTCTCCGACGGCTTCAAGGAGAATGCCATACTGCGCCACCCGCCGCTCGACATAATGAACGGCATCGCCCGCTCGCTCCTCTTCGCCTACGCCTACGACGAAATAGGCGCACCCGAAGACATGAGCATCGAGAACTGCCTCAGGATGTCCATAAACCTCATGGGCGCCATGCCCACGATTGCCGCATACGCCTACCAGGCGAAGGCGCACTACCACATGGATGCGCCGCTGATGATACGCAACCCGGACCCGAAGAAGTCCACCGCAGAGAATTTCCTTCTGCTCATACGCGAAGACGGCAAATACACCCGACTGGAGGCCGAGACGCTCGACCTGGCGCTCATCCTCCACGCCGAGCACGGCGGCGGAAACAACTCTTCATTCGTCACGCACGTAGTCACGAGCGCCCATACCGACCTCTTCTCGTCGCTCGCCGCATCCGTCCTTTCGCTCAAAGGCTACCGCCACGGCGGCGCCAATTTGCGCGTCATGGACCAGATGGACGAAATAAAGAGGAACGCGAAGGACTGGCGCAGCGAGAAGCACGTCGTCGCCTACCTCGAAAAGATAGCGGACCGCAAGGCCGGAGACAGGTCGGGTCTCATCTACGGGCTTGGGCATGCCGTCTATACGATAAGCGACCCTCGCGCGCAGATGCTTAAGGCCAAGGCGAGGGAACTGGCGCGCGCGAAAGGGCGTCTGGAGGAGCTGCGGCTCTTTGAAATGGTCGAGGAGTTCGGCCCGGCGATTGTCAAGAGCCGCCATCCTCGCGCAGAGGACGTGTGCGCCAACGTCGACCTCTATTCCGGCTTCGTCTACGACATGCTCGGCATCCCGCGCGACCTCTACACTCCCATCTTCGCCATCGCCCGCTGCGTCTCCTGGTGCGCACACCGCATGGAGGAGCTAATCAACGCAGGCCCCATCATCCGCCCTGCCTACAAGCCGCTCTTCCGACCGCGCCCTTACATCCCGCTCAAAAAGAGAGGCTGACGCCTTGGGCGGCGCGATTCCAGAGGAGACGATAGAGGAAATCCGGTCGCGGACGGATTTGGGGGAGCTTATCGCCTCGTACGGGATTGCGCTGCACCATTCTGGCAGCTCGCTGAAGGCGTGCTGTCCGTTCCACCGCGAGAAGACGCCGAGTTTCAGCATAAACCAGTCGCGTGGATTCTACCATTGCTTCGGGTGCGGTGAGCACGGGAGCGCGTTCGACTTCGTGATGAAGATGGAGGGGCTGACGTTTCCGGAGGCGGTGAAGCGGCTGGCGTCGCGGTGCGGGGTGGAGATAAAGGAAGGGGGGCGGGACCCGAACGCCGGGCGGCGCAAGAGGCTCTACGCGCTCATGGCGGAGCTGGCGCAGTTCTACCGTAGATGTCTGCTGAAGACAGGCGCTGCCCAAATAGCACGCGAATATCTTGCCAAGCGCGAGCTCGGCGAAAAGATACAGGAGGATTTTCTGATAGGCTACGCGCCGGCGGGTGCGTCCGTCATGTTCAAGTGGGCCCAGAAGAACGGCTTCAAGCCAGAAGAGCTCGAGGAGGCCGGAGTCGTGAAGCTTCCAACTCGCCCAGGCGACGACGGCTACCACCGCTTCTCCGGTCGTCTCATGTTCCCGATACGCGACAGGCAGGGAAGGGTGGTCGCCTTCTCTGGAAGGCAACTCGTCGAAGACAAGCGTTCGGGCAAATACGTCAATTCGCCGGAGACGGAGATTTTCCGCAAGTCGAACGTGCTCTACGCCTTCGACCGCGCCGCCGGGAACATCGCCCGCGCTCCGCACCGCGAAGTAATCGTCTGCGAGGGGCAAATCGACTGCATCCGCCTCCACGCCTCCGGCTTCCCCGTCGCAGTCGCCAGCCAGGGCACCGCGTTCACCGAGGAGCACGTGAAGATGCTCTCGCGCGTCGCGGACTCCGCCGCGCTCGTTTTCGACGACGACAACGCCGGCCACAAGGCCGCCATCCGCTCCGCCGGAATGCTCCTCGCCGCCGGAATGCCGGTCCGCGTCGTCAACCTTCCCGAAGGCCACGACCCCGACTCGTTCCTGCGGACGAAAGGCCCGGAGGCGTTCCAGCGCCTTCTGGACGCCGCCGAGTCTGTCGTCAGTTTCCAGTGCCGCGTGGAGAAGGCGAAGGAGGCTCGCGACGACACGCTCGACGCCGTTTCGCGCATAACGAAGGCGGTGCTCTCGACGATAGCGCAGTGCCCGAACGCTATATTGCGAGCGAGCATGGTGGGCGAGGCGTCGAAGCTGCTGTCTCTGCCGGCGTCGGCGTTGAACGAGGAATTGCAGAAAGTGAAGGCGAAAGCGCCGCCGTCGCGCTCGCTTGCTGCGTCCCCGCCGCCCCAGGAGCCGGATGAAAATGAGGGTCCGCCGCCCGACTTCGATGCAGACGAGCCGCCGCCGGACGTGGAAGTGCCGCCGGAAGCCGCCATCCCGCCGCCGCCGCGCGAAATCGCTCTCGCCGCTTTCCTCGTCGCACACGAGTTCGACGCGCAGCTCGACGAAATGATTGCCCGCTTCCTGCCTGACGCCGTGTTCGCACACGACTTCACGCGCCGCTTCGTCGAAGCCTGGCGCGGCGAAATACCCTCTGGCGAAGACCGCCTCGGACCGTTCGCCGACGCCCTGCCGAGCGCCGAACGCGCGTATTTCGACGCCGCTTTCGTCGATGCCGGCAAGAGCCAGGCCTCGCGCCTTTCGCCTGTGGAGATGATGCAGGATTTCGTCAGGGCGCTCTGGGTGGCGTATGCCGAGCGCGTCCGCGGCTTGCTGCCGGCCGCTGACTCCTCCGACGCCACGGTCGCTAGACGCCTGGGCCTTTCCATGTCCATCAGGCGCCTTCGCACCGCACCCTGGCGCGACGTCCCGGACTTGATTGCCACGCTTTCGTCGGGAATCGACGAGCCGGGGAGACGGTGAGAGGATTTACGATTTGCGATTTACGATTTACGATTGCAATGAATCAATGGATTATTTGGTCATTTGCGCAAATGCTCAAATTGAAACAATGTCTCATTTCAATCGTAAATCGTAAATTTTCTCCCCACCTCCCCATCTCCCCATCTCCCCACCTCCCCATCTCCCCATCTCGCCGCCGGTTGCTCATGCAAGGCGGCTAATATTATGCTATAATTTTTGAGAAAATGGTTAGTCGGAGTTCAACATCGAGGGGGCATTCAAAATGAAAAGACTGGTAGCGTTGGCGATGGCGGCTGCGGTAGCCACGAAGTCAACGGCGATTGGCTGGACGGTCTTTCGATAGGCGTGGAGCCGGCTATTGCGCTTGCAGGGGCCGAACTGGTCGTTTATTGCCCCGGGGAAACAGCGGCTTCTGCGCATCTGGCCTGGAAAAAGCGCGCTGGCAAGAATTACATTTTCGTCGATGCTCTTACTGGCAAGACCCTGCACGTTCGCCGCGCGGCGCCGTTCCATGCAGCGCGCGCCGCCGTAGGCGCGGAAGACGACGACGGCGACGATGACGACGATGGGTTTCTTGACTTGGAAACGCTAGTGGCCAATGCCGTGTCGAAGGAGTTCCCGTCAGGCGCGCCAATCCTGCTCACGGGCCAGCTCCCTCGGCAGCAGGGCGGCGCCACCGTAACCGTCGGCGCCACCGAAACCGACGGCGGCGCGGCATGCTTCGCCACCGTCAATCCCGATGGCGTCGAAATCGGCGTCCTTGACGGCATCGCCGCACCGGCGAACCGGGAGGCCCTGAAGACGGCATCGGCCGCGAACGACCAGAAGTGGTTCGATAGCTTCACCGCGAACCCCGCATGGACAGTTTACTCGCCTTTGCCGGATGAAGACATGGAAAACACGTTCGCGATAGTCTACAACATCTCAGGTGTGCTGGACTACTACAAGTCTGCGTTCAACCGCATATCGTACGACGGGAAGGGCGGCCGCGTCGCGGCCTGGCGGTTCTGGCAGGATGAAATAGACG
The DNA here is from genome assembly GCA_947305825.1 of uncultured Verrucomicrobiota bacterium. Next base: position 4,173 of record CAMZET010000026.1, on the reverse strand, counting down.
ACGTCGACAGCGGTTTCGAGAATGCATTCTGGGCGCCGGTAGAGGAGAATGGCGAGCCGAGAGGGTGTTTCTTTTTCGGGTACGATTTGACAGGCCGGCGCAGCGAGACGGCTTTCGATACATGTGCGCACGAGCTTACGCACGGCATCACTTCGGCGAGCGCGAATCTCGAATACGAAGGCGAGTCCGGCGCGCTCAATGAATCTTTTTCGGACATTGTCGCGATGGCAGCGGAGTTCGCCTGCCAGCCGCGAGCGGAAGACTTGGAGAACCCCGGCCCGGGCGAAGCCGACTGGCTCTTTGACGAAGATTCGGGCGAAGCGGCGCGCTCCTTCGTCCAGCCGCGACGCTATGGCCAGCCGTCGCGCTACAAGGGTTCCAATTGGGTTGATACCTCCGATGTTTCGGACATGAACGACTGCGGTGGAGTGCATTCCAACAGCGGCGTCCAGAATCATTTCTTCTATTTGCTCAGCGATGGCGGCACAGGAACAAACGACGGCATCGATTACGAGTTGACAGGCATAGGCGTGGAGAAGGCCGTGCAAATCGCGTATCGCGCGCTCACGGCCTATTGCGTCCCGCGCACCGACTACTCGTCCATCGCCGATTGCTGGGACTCGGCCGCGCAAGACCTCCTCGAGGCGGGCGTGCTGACCGAAGAGGACTGCGCCGCGCTCAAGCCGGCGTGGGACGCCGTCCTGACCGAGCCTACCGTCACGCTGGACGGCGACGCGATATATTCCGTTTTCGACTATGTGGTGCGCATCGGCGCCCCGAACCGCAAAACCGGACGTTCCCGCCTTACCGCCTGGATTCCCAGCGACGATGGCAAGATTGTCTCTTTCTCCTGCTGGGTTCAAGACGGCTACGCCAAAACCTACAGCCGCAAGCTTGGAAGAGTGGAAATCGAGTGCAGTCCCGCATATGCCTTGGTGGAGTTCGAGAACGAAGTCGTCGTGCTGCCTCGCGTATCGCCGCTCGTGGGCGGCGCGGATGCGCTGGGCGAGCTGCGAGTAGGCGTGGGCGCGTCCGACCGCCTGTTCCTCTTCAACTACAGCGTTGACGACGTGAAGTCGACGCGGTGGAGCGCAAAGAAGCTTCCTGCCGGGCTGAAGGTCAATGCCAAGACCGGCTTGATTGTCGGCGTGCCGCGCCGAGCCGGCGAAGGCACCGCCACGTTCTCCGCCAACTGCCGCATGAAGCCGGCGGAATCGAACAAGACCGTGACCGCTAAAATCAACCACAAGGCGGATTGGTCTGTCGCGCCGCTAGACAATTGGGCGCAAGGGAGTTTCGAGGGCGATGGCATCAGCGTCGCGATTGGCAAATACGGACGCGCCCGAGGTTATGCAACCGTCGACGGCAAGCGCGTCCGTTTCACCGCGAAATCGTATTTCTACTGCAAGAACGGCACGTATTACGCCAGTGCTTTGGTCCGCGGCGGGCAGATGTATTTCACGGTGGACGAGAGCGGGCTGGACGCAACGTTCACCTTCAATGGCGAAACGTACAATTACAACGCCGCTCGGAAACGCTGAGAATGCAGACGCACCCTGCTTCAAGACATACTGCCTTCAGCCATTTCGCAACCTCCTCGCCAAGCAAGGCGTCTGGTGCCGCTACGAATGCCGTCTAGTGCCACCACGAATGCAGTCTAGTGCCACCAAGCAACGCGTCTAGTGCCACCACGAATGCAGTCTAGTGCCACCACGAATGCCGTCTAGTGCCACCAAGCAATGCGTCTGGTGGCACTAGACATCTTGCTGGCCGCTGGATGCGCCGCCGCAAACCCCTCCGTGTCGAATGTGCTATGGAGATTCCACAGTGTCAGTTGAAATAATGTCGGGAACAGGCGGAAACCGCGCAGGCATCCGGCAAGCGCCGCCAGCGGCGAAAAAAATGGGGTGCCTCCAGGCACTTTCAGGTAAGCATGGCGGCGGATTTTTTGGTATAATAAGCGTCCAAATGGCTGATAGTGTCCAGATAGCCGTCTACGAAGGCGGCGAGTTGGTTGTGCATGAAGGCGGCGAGAAGACGCGGGAAGCGGTACTTGCGCTGCCGTTGGGGCGTTTGCTCGTGAAAATCGCGCGGGTGCCGGCGGCTGAGCGCGGCGAGGCGGCGGCGGTCGTGGAGCCGCTGCTGAAGGCGGCAAGTCCCTATCCCGACGAGCCGCTGACGGTCGGCGTGGAGACGCTGCGCGAGACGGTTGAAGGGGCTGTCGTGCTGGCGGCGGCGCTGCCGGAAGAGGCGAGCGAAGACATAGGCGAGGCGCTGGACGGTGCGCGGCTGAACGTCACGCGCATAGACGCGCTCGTTCTCGGCGTGCTGCGCGAGAGGCTTGCGGAAATAGCGCCGGCGCAGTCGCTATCGCCTGACGCGGGCGGCGAGGCGCGGCGGCTTGTTCTGGTCGCTGAACGCGATGACGTGGCGATAGCCGTCCTGGACGGCGGCACGCCCATCGAGCTGCGGGCTGTGGCATCGGGAGCCGACTTGAGACGCGAAGCGATGCTTTCACTCCTGGCTGCGGAGGATTTCGGAGGCGAGAAGCCTCTTGCGGAAGTGGTGGTGCTGGGCGAAGTGGACACGGACGCTCTCGCGGCGTTTGCGCCGGTGCGCCGCCTGGAGACGGAGCCGGAAACGGCGGAAGCGCCTCGCTACCCTCGCGGCATTGCGGAGCGTTCGCTCGAAGCCGGTGCGCTCAACGCGCTGCCCGAGAGCTGGCGCATCATGCTGGAAGAGACGCGCTTCAAGGCGAAGATGGTCAAGGCTCTCGCGGTCGCCGGCGCGATTTGGGCCCTCGCGATGGGCGTCCTGTTCGGCGTGCCGCTCGGCTACGGCTTCATGACCGACCGCCAGAAGGCGATGAGCCGCGAGCATTCGCGCCGCTACAACGAAGTGCGGGAAATGCGCGAGAAAGTGCGGCTCGTGCAGAAGTATTCCGACCATGCGCGCGGCGCGCTCGAAATCCTCAAGGCCGTCTCCGACCGCCTTCCGGAGGGTGTGGAACTGAACAACTGGAATTTCCGGCGCGATGAAGGCGTGCGCTTCTCCGGAGAGGCTGCCGACGCCGGCGCCGTCTACAAGCTCAAAGACGCTCTTATCGACATGCGGCTCGATGTCGCCGGCGAGGCGGCGGGCGAGGGCGGCGGCGAAGAGGGCGAGTCCGAAGCGGAAGGCGAGAGGGTGTTCGCGGACGTCGAGCTTATCGGCCCGTCCGCCGGCAAGGGCGGCCGCCAGCGCTTCGACATAGAGTGCAAGTACGTCTCTGACGAGGAGGAAGGCTGATGGGCAAGCTGTCTTTGAAGGAAAAGGCCGTCGTGGCGTGCCTGGGCATGGTCGCGCTCTACGCGCTCGCCGTCGGCCTTTGGTTCATGCGCCAGGAAGGCGAGTGGAAGCGTGCGGCGAAGGCTTACGACAAGGCTTGCCAGAAGTACCGCGACGAAACGCGCCTCATCGGCGAAAAGACGAAGTGGGCCGACGCCTACGAGGAGGAGAAGGCGCGGATGCCGTTCTTCGAGGCCGGGCGCAACACCGACACCACCTGGCTCCAGAAAATGGACGAACTCGCCAAGAAGCACCACATCTCCATTTCGCAGCGGCAGGCCGGAAAGAAGGTCGAAGCCGGCGAAGTGATGGAGCAACCAATCGAGGTGCGCACGTGGGAGGGGGCGCTCGAACCGCTCGTCAAATTCATGCACGAACTCGAAAACACCGACGACGGCATGTTCGACATCAGGAGCATCAATTTCAGGCCCAGCGCCAAGCGAGAATACCTCAAAGGGTCGTTCACGCTCACGTGCGCCTACATGGAAGAGAAATAAGAGGATTTAGAGGAACTATGAAGAACACGAGAAAAGAGGTAATAGCCAAGATTGCGGCAATCGCGCTGGCGGCGATGATGGCGCTGGGGGCTTCAGCGCAGGGGCTTCTACAGCGTCCCGGCTCCAGGAGCGGTTCGAGCGGCGTGACGTCGCCGCGCATAAGCCGTCCGAATTCAACGCGCACCGCCCGCACCGGGCTGCTCTCGCCGCACCGCGCCGGCACCGCCGGAAACGCCTCCGCGTCCGCCTCGCAGCCCGTCGCCTCCGCTTCCGCCGCCGGCGACCTGCCGGGCACCCCCGCTTCTTCCACAGACCCGGACAATCCAGACGCCGCAGACGACGCCGCTTC
>CAMZET010000025.1 GCA_947305825.1 uncultured Verrucomicrobiota bacterium | reverse complement strand
AGTTCAAAAAAGTATTCCTCGAACTGCGCGGCGATTTCAGACCAGGAGTAGAGCGGTATTTCGCGCGCGGCGTTGTCGGCGAGTCTCTGGCAGAGCGCGGGGTCGGCCGCCAGGCGCTCGACAAGCGGCGCGTAGTCGCCGTCCTTCGCCAGCAGCGCCGTCTCGCCGTTGCGGAAGAAATTGTTCGCCTCGCCGTCGTAGCCGAGAATAGGCTTGCGCCAGCGCAAGTATTCCTGGAGTTTCGCGTTGCAGTCCTGGTCGGACGTGCAGACGAAGGCGTCGGCCTGGCTCATCACGTTGTATTGCTCTTCCTTGGAGAGAAAACCCAGGAAGATGCAGTTGTCGCTCGCGTAAGGCTTGAGGTAATCCTCGTCCCTGCCGGTGAGGTAGAGTTTCACGTCCGGCGGCAGTTTGCGCATGGCGCGGCAAATGTCGTCGGTGCGTTTCCACCGCGCCTTGTCGCCGGTGTAGACGAGGTTGAAGCGGCCGTCGAGCTTGATTTCGCCCTTTATGCGTTCCGGCGGCACGGGGTCGGCGCCGTTCGGTATGTATTTGCATTCTACGCCCCAGCGGCGGCCGATATTCTGTAACTCGTAGCTGAGCGTCACGACGGCGTCGGAGCCCTTGACGATGCGCTTCTCCATCCAGTCCATCGCCGTCTTGCCGGGCCAGCCGGCTATGTCGCCCCATATGCGTCCGTAGTGGTCGTCCCAGCCGTGGACGACCTTGAACGCCTTGTGGCGGCAGAGGAAGCGGCGGCAGAAGAGCGGATGCAGCGAAAGCGAGGAACCGTATGTGTAGACGATGGAAGGCTTGAAGGCGTCGATTGCTTTCGCGAGGGCGAGCGGGTTTCGCGCGCCGGCCATTCCGCGCCAGGCCACGGCCCAGCCGCGCTTCTCGAGATTGTAGCCGATTGCGTCAATCGAGTACGGCGCGGCGGCAAAACGCTCCGCGCAGTCCTGGCATTCCGCCCAGGGCCGCGCACTGCTCGTCACGTACAATATCCTTTTCGCCATTTCCATTTCGCCACCGTTCCTCTATATTATACCAAAAATCAGTCCCGCCCCGCCCCGCCTCGCCTCGCCTCGCAGGCGTCTCGCGCCAAGACGCCGGATTCCTGGTTATTCCGAACGCAGAATTGAGCACCAGAGATACACGACCCCTACTGCGAAACGCTCCACCATCACCCCGATGAACAGCAGCGGGTGCGCCAATACTCGCCGCCACTTCCCGTTCTCCACGAACACGCCGACGAAACGGTACCAAGGCGAGAACTGCTTGCGGACGGATGGATGGTCGGGCCATTTCGCCTTGTAGGCGTCGAAGGTCTTGGCGTAATAGGCTTTCTTTGCAAGCATCTTGGCGAAAGATAGGCCTTTCTCGTTGTGGAGGAGATGGTTTTCCAGCAAGGCGCATTTGGCGCCGGAGGCGAGGATGCGTATGTCGAGTTCCCAGTCTTCGCCGCCGGCGATTAGTGTTTCGTCGTAGCCGCCGACGGTTTCGAGGACGCTGCGGCGGAAAAGGCGCAGCGCGTCTATGCACGTGCCGTCGTAGAAGGAACGCTCGAAGTTCCTGACACGGACGCGCCAGCCGCTGCCGGTGCGGACTTCCGGAATCCAGTATGCGTCGGCTTCGGCTTCCCGGTCGCGGACGACGGCGAGCATTTCCTCCACGGTCTGGCGCGGGAGCGTCATGTCGGCGTCGAGGATTACTACCCATTTGGAGGTAGACATTCTCCAGCCGAGGTTTCTCTGGGCGCAGCGTTCCGGGCCCTTGTCGAACACGCGCGCGCCGAGTTCGCGGGCGATTTCCTTAGTGCGGTCGGTGGAAGAGTTGTCCACGACGACAACTTCCACGTCGTCGCGGAAGCCGTCGAAGGAGCGGATGCAATCGGCGATGTTGGCTTCTTCGTTGCGTGTGGTGATAACGGCGGTCAGCAGCATATGGAGAACAGCCTCAATGAGCACACGGCTGCGGCCGCGAGCGGGTGGTGGATGGAAACGGGGAAACTGCGCAGCGCGTCTTTTACGCGCCCGTCGGAGATAAATCTGCGGAGGCCGGCGAGCGCTTCGCCCGGCGAGAGACCGGCGCCGCGCCACATGCGGAGCATTTCGAGAGCGGAGAAGACGGCGCTCGCCTCGCAGTAACGCCAGGCCTCGCCGCCGGAAAGCGCGTCCAGACGCTTGCGCATTGCGAGCGCGGCGAATTTGTAGTCCCAATGGCGGCGCGTGCCTGTGACGGTCGCGACGATGCCGTTCGGGTTCGGTAGGTAGTTGTAGAGTTTTTCGCGGAGCGACACGACCCTGTTCGCCCGCAGGGCGCATTCCGAAAAGAACGGGGCGTCTTCGTAGATGAAGATGTTTTCGTCGAAACGGATGGAGTGGCGTTCGATGAAGTCGCGCCTGAAGGCGGCGCGCCAGATGCTGCCCGGTTCGCGCATTTCGGCGAGGTCGCCGCCGGCGTTCCAGCGGCGCACGTTGTCGAACGAATATCCGAGAAACGCCGGCAGGAGCGCCTCGCGTATCGCCGCATTTCCTTCGAGGTTGTAGTCGCGCTTCAACGGCGCCTGCTCGTATTCGAATATGCAGAAGTCGGCGCCGGTTTTTTCGATGGCGGCGAGCGGGTGCGCGAAGAAGTCCGGCTCTACCGTGTCGTCGGCGTCCACGAAAAACACGACGTCGCCCTTTGCGCGTTCGAGGCCGCGGTTGCGCGCCCACGATAAGCCGTGCCCGGCCTCGTCGTCGACCAGCACGGTCTCGACGTCAAGCCCGCTCGCCGCCAGGCGCACGGACTCAAGCGTCCTGGGCAGCGTCTCGCCGTTCCTGTGGTGCGGAATTATCGCCGACGCCGTCATCGCCGTTTGCTTTCGCCGTTTCTTCCGAAGCCGCCGCCGTGGCGGGCGCGGTGCGCGCCGGCGCGTCTATCCGCGTCGGGTTCTTCGCCATGAACTCCCAGGCGAACGTGCGGTACGCTTCCGCTCCCTTCGAACGCGGGTCGAGAAACACGACAGGCGTGCCCATCGACGGCGCCTCCGACACGCGCACGTTGCGCGGTATGCTCGTCTCGTACACCTTGTCGCCGAAATGCCCGCGCACTTCTTCCATAACGTCCTGCGTCAGCCGCGCCACCATGTTAACCATCGTGAACACGATGCCGTTGAGTTCCAGATTCGGGTTGGCGCTTGCGCGTATGCGCTCAATCGAAGAGGTGATGAGCGCGAGGCCGTCCATCGCCAGGAACTCCGCCTGGATTGGGATGAGTATGCCGTCTGCCGCGACGAGCGAAGACGTCATGACGATGCCGAGCGACGGCGGGCAGTCGAGGATGATGTAGTCGAACGCGCCCGACTCCTTGACGGGCGCGATTGCCTTGCGTATCATTTCGAGGCGGTCGGGACGCATGGAGAACTCGAGTTCCGCGCCCGCGAGGTCGACTTCGGAAGGAATGATGTTGAGGTTGTTCCACTTCGTGGGCTGGATTACGTCTTCGATTGGGCTCTCGCCAGTTAGGACGCTGTAGAGCGAGCCGCCCGGCGCCTTCTCCAGGCCGAGGCCGAGCGTCGCGTGCGCCTGCGGGTCGAGATCCACGACAAGAACCGTCCTGCGGCGCGTCGAAAGCGCCGCCGCCAGATTGACCACCGTCGTCGTCTTGCCAACCCCGCCTTTCTGGTTGGCTATCGCTATAACCTTTGTGCGTCGTTGCATTGTCTGTCCCTTCGGCTAAAACAGCTTGCCTTTTTCCTGGAGTTCCTTTATGTTCCTGGCGGCGGAGCGGTCTACTTCGTGGCGCCAGAGTTCTAGAAGCGCGATGTCCCACGGCTCGTCGACGCCGACAAGCACGGCGGCGAATTTGTCCCCGCTTTCGCGAACGCCGTTTGCGACGCGCTCGACAACGCTGTCGAGGTTGTCGGTGACGATTTGTTCGGAGTAGCGGTCGGTCTTGAGGTGGCAGCCGTAGCGAAGGATGCGTATGTCTTTGATGGCGTCGCGCAGGAAATCCATGTAGCGCCTGGCTTCTTCGCCGAAGCCCTCCATGCGGATTTCGGCGTTGCCTGGCGTGATTACGAGCGGCTGGTGCGCCTCCAGGCGCCCTTCGCGTATGCGGATTTTGCCGGGCGTGTCCAGGAGTTCGGAGACGAGATGGTAGTTCACGAGCGTTGAGCCGAAGGTCTCGAGTTCGTGCGACGGGCGCAGGACGAATTTTACGTTCTTCGCGGCGTACCAGCGGTCGAAATCCGGGTTGCTGCTCATTATTGCGCGAACTCCTTGTCGAAGTCGAGTTCAGCGAGGTCGGAGACGAGCCATGTCTGGCCTGTGAAGGTCTGGGGGAAATCTTTGCGCCTGTCGAGGGCGATGACGCGCATTCCGGCGGCGACGCCGGCGGCGACGCCGACGGTGGAGTCTTCGACTGCCACGCAGTCCTCCGGGCAGACGCCGAGGATGTCGGCGGCCTTGAGGAAGCCGTCTGGGGCGGGTTTGCCGTGCTCGTATTCGCCGGCGCCGAGGACGAAGGCGGTGTGTTCCGCGAGGCCGCAGAGGGAAATCATGGCGGCGACGTCTTCGCGCGGGGAGCCGGTGACGATGGCGCACGGGGCGATTTCGGCGGCCTTGCGGTAGAAGTCGATGGAGGAGTTGATGCGCATGGCACGCGGGTCGCTGCCGACGCGCCGGTTGTAGTGGCGGCGCAATTCTATCGCGTCCTGCATCGGCGTCGTGTTGCCCAGGCACGGGAAGTTCTCGTGCAGGTAGCGGTCGATGTCGAGCCAGTTGCGCCCCATGACGGCCGGCAGTATCTCACGGAAGCTGGCGCGGCCGCCGCGCATCACAATCATGTCCACGATGGCGCGCGTCCAGATCGCCTCCGTGTCCATGAGAGTGCCGTCGAAATCGAAAAGGAAAGCCTTCGGACGCATTGCTCAGGACTTGCTGCCGCAGCACTTTTTGAACTTCTTGCCGCTTCCGCAGGGGCAAGGGTCGTTCCGGCCGACTTTCGGAGCTTCGCGGACGATGGGCTGCTCCTTGACGAGGCCGCCGTCCTCGAACTTCCAGCCATCTTCGTCGCGGACGAACGTGGCGCGCTCGTGGTGGTTGCAGAATTCCTTGCCGGCGGTGTAGGAGGCTCGGAACTCGACGACGCCCGTCGTGTCGTTCTCGCCGCCCTTCTCGGTCGCGATTATCTCGAGTCCGTGCCACTTCGCGGCCTGGCTCCAGTTGCGCGCGCTGGCCTCGTCGAACTCTTCCTGCACCGCCGGCACCGCGCTCTCGCGCAGGAACATCACATCGCCCGAGACGTACGAGCTGTAGCGGGCGCGCATGAGCGCCTCGGCCGTAGAGGCTTTGACTCGCCCTTCTATGACGGGCTGGCAACATTCTCCAAACGTCTTCCCTGAATTGCAGGGGCATTTCTCATTGCTGTTCATGGTTGGGAATATATTTTATCAAATTGATGCTCATCGCGCAATGGCGGCGGCAGCGCGGCGTCAGCGGATTTTGATGATTGTCGGGCGCGGCTGGATGCGATAGCCGCCCTCGACCGCGTATACGCGCCACTTGCCCGACGGGAGCGTCACGGAGAAGTCGCTGCCGAGCGTCATCGTAGTCTCGATTGTCGCGACGCCATCGATTGCCGTGGCGTCTACCGTCACGCCTGTCGCCTCTCCAGTGAGCACGAGCGCGGCGGAAGAACCGGAAAGGACGTATACGGCGTTGTCGGCGGCCGGGCATTCGAGCGGGCCTGTCGCCACGTAGCGGCCCGAGGCGACGACGAGCGTTCCGTTGGAAATCGTGCCGGAGCCGGAGAAAGACGCCACGTTCAGCGTCTGGCCGCCGAGATCGAGCGTCGTGCCCGCCGACATCGCAAGAGCGGCAGTCGCCGGAACCGGCTCGTATTTCGCCCCTTCAACGCCCCACTTCGCCATCAGGTACTTCTCGACCGCCGTGCGCTCGTCGTAGGGAAGCTCTCGCGTGTATGTCAGGATTTCATTGTAGCCGATGCCGGCATTGCCGCCGATGAACATCTGCTGCGGCGCACCGTCCTCGCCGCGCATCACGTTGTAGTGCCCGACGAGCGACGCGACGCCCGTCGAAAGCGGATACGGAATGCCGCTCGAACCGGAATGCTCTCCGTTCAGCCACATCGCCTTGCTGTCCACAGTACCGTTGCCGTTGCGCACGACATACGAACCATTCCTGTCGATGCGCCAGTTGTAGCATTCGCTTGGCGTCGGCCCCCAGTTGCCGGCGAACCAGTTCTTCGCGGTGTCGTATTTGCAGACGAAGAAGAAGGAGCGCGGCAGATAGTCGATGCTCGTCTCCGAGTGGTCTTCATACATCAGGAAGTTTGACGAGTAGACGGTGTTCTGCCCGGCGGCGTAATTGACGTCGTTTGTCAATACCGGGGACTTCGTGCCGCTGAATCCCTGGTTGAACGAGGTGACGAGATGGTTGCCGACGATGAGCGAGGCGGCGTCGTGCCAGTTGTCTATGTCGCCGTCTTCGTCGGTGTCTTCGAGGAGGTCGGTGCGCGAGGCGTCGAAGTCGGAGCGCAGGCCGTCGAGGTCGAGCGGCGTTGCGAGACGGACGGAACCGGCGGAGATAGTGAAGTCGCCGGTGAAGTCTGAGTCGCCGAAGAGGACGAGTTCGCCGTCGCCGGACTTCGTGACGGAACGCGAGCCTGTGATGGAGCCGATGAAGGTGGCGGAACTGCCGTCGGCGACGGAAAGCGTGAGGTCGCCGTCGCCGGCGATGACGCCCGCGCCCGAGAACGAGTCGAGTTCGACGGCCTGGTCGCCGGAGAGGCGCGCCTGGAAGCCCTTTGCAGTGCAGGTCTCGCTCGCAGCGTAGCACGAGCCGGTCGCGAGTTCCACCGAAGAGACGTCGAGCGCGCCGGCGACGTCAAGCGACGTCATGCCGTCGAGACGCAGCGTGCCGGCTATGGAGGCGTCGCCGTAGACTGTGACGGCCGCGCCGCACGAGAGCGAAAGCCCGTCCGCGTGCGTCGCCGTGAGATTCATGACGGCGACATCGTCGGAGCAGACGACGCCGGGCGTCGCCGTCCAGAACTCGACGCTGTCGATTGGCGTCGGGGCGCGAGACAAGGCGTTGCCGTCCCTGTCGGTCCAGTTCCCGGCGTACTCCCACGAATAGTTGCCCGAAGTGGAGCCGTTCCTCCAGACGAAGATGTACCCGGAACCCTTCGCAACCGCCAGCGCCGTGCCGCTCGAATTGACGATTACATTGCAGTCGGCTCCCGCGTCCGCAATCACTTGCACGTCGTTCTCGGTCAGCGTCATTCCTGGCGCTGCTTTCGCGGAGAAGTAGACTCCGTCCTCGGTGACGCCGGTCAAATCCACCTTCAGGACGCCGGAACTGCCGAAGGCGAGTTCGCCAAGCGCCGTTCCCGGCGGCACGACGAGCGTTCCTGCCTCGACGGTGGTGAGGCCTGAATACTGCGGCACCGCTGTCAATGTGAGCGTGCCGGCGCCCTTCTTCGTGAAGCCGCCGACGTTAGACGAGGCGAGCGAGTTCGTCCACGTCTGGTTTTCGCCGTTCGTGTCGTACGTGATTGGCGCCGTGGAATTCTTGATGAGCGCAGACGGGTCGGGCGAGACGGTCTCGTCGCCGCTGGCGTAGGACGGCATCCGCAGCGTGCCGCCCTCGCCCGTGAACGTGATCGCGACCTGCGGCATCAGGCCGTTCGTCAAAACGAGCGTGCCGCCCTGGATTTCGTGCGTATGAATGATGTTGTATGCATTGCCGTCGCTTGTCGAGCCGGAAAAGCTGTGTATTGCCGTGCCCGCGCCCACCTTGACGATTTTCGCGTCGCCGCTAGACGTCATGTTCAAATAGGAAACCTCGTCGTCGCGCCCGCCGATGACGATCGTCGCCGCGTGCCCGCCAAGGTTCAAGTAGCCGCTGAGCGCACCGAACCAGTACGTGCCGTCGTCGCGGATGTACGATTCCTGCGTCGCGCTCGCGTTGTTGCCGTTTATCTGCCATACGGCATTGGAACTCGTCGCGTTGCCGTAGTAGAACGAGGAAAGGCCATTATACGCTCCTTCGGCCGCGAGCGTACCGGCGAAACTGCCGTTGTCGCCGTAGAATGCGAGGCCGCCGTTAGCGCCGTAAAGCAGGCTCAAAGTGCCCGTGCCGGAAAGGTCACCGTTTAGCGTGCTCGGCGTCGTTCCGTAGCAGTAGAACAACGCCCCGCCTTCTGTAATGCAGAGGTCGGTGTCGATTTGGAACGGTCGCCCGCTAGACGAAATGACGGCGACATACATGTTGTCCAGCGTTATACAGCCGTCGCCGTCCATCATATCGAACCACATGCCGTAGGCATGGCTGGAGCCGGCGGTGAAACCGCTGTCGTGGACCGTGATGTCGGCATCGACCGTAATCCTGGTCACGACGGCCTTGAAATTGGCTACGGAAATCGAGGCGGCGTTTGTGACGAACACGTGGTCGCCGGTCACTTTGTCGGAATTCTGTCCGAGCGCGGAGACGGCCGAGCCGTCTTCGAGCGACCAGTTGGCGACGTCGCTCCAGTTGCCGCTGGAGCCGCCCGTCCAGTAGAGTTTGCGGCCTGCGCGGTATTCGGTCGTGCCGTCAATGGTCGTCCTCGTGCAGCGGACGTTGGCCGAGCCTACGGCGATGTTGTCGGTGCTCGCCGTGAAATCGGCGTATCCCGTGCCGCCGGCGTGGGAGAAGAGAAGCTGGTCGGCTTCGGTTACGGAGCCGGAGAACTTCAGAGTGGTGCCGGACTCGACCGTGAGGGCGTCGAACTCGGTGCCGACGGGCACGACGAGCGTGCCGCCGCCAGTCACGAAAAGCCCCGCACCCTCGGCAATCGTCAGCGACGCGAGAGTGAGCGTCGCTCCGGAGGGAACGGAGATTATCGTCAAGGGCGCGGTCAACTCGATGCTTTCGCCGGAAATCGAGACGCTGACGGCGATGTTCGTCTCGCCGGCGTCAAGCGCTCCGGCGATGGAGTCGTAGGAGACGCCTTCGGCCGATACGGGCGGCGGGACAGCCCAGTAGTAGCCGTAGCCGGAATCGCCGTTGCGCAGTTCCGCGACTTCGGAGGTCGCGAAACTCGTCTCGCCGACCTGGATGCTTGTCACGGTCACCGCGCCGTCGTCGGAAGTCTCGTCCACGGCAAGAAGCAGGTCGTTCTCTTCCGGCGCATACTGGAACTCGATAGTGCCGACGGCGATTTTGCCGGTGTTGGCGGCCTTGAGGACGCCGGTGTAGTTGCTGACGGTGGTGAAGGTGAACGTGATGTTCTGCGCTCCGTGCGACCCGGCGGTGCCGCCCATGCCGAAGGAAAGCAAATCCACTGTAAAACAGCCGCTGCCGGTGAGCTTCGCAATCCTGTAGTTCGCGGAGCTGTTGCCGTCCGTGAAAAGCACGTCGCCGTCGAGTTGCACGGCGCCTTGGACGGCGCTCGCCGAGCCGGGATATACAGGGAAATAGCACTCGGTCTGCGCTTCGTCGGTCCTGTTCGTCGTTTGCGGCTGGATGCCGTGCAGGACTGCAATGGAGTTTGCATTGGCCATGCGGTCGAGCCAGACGGCGGTCTGCGCGTTTGGGGCGACTGCCGCGAGTTCGACGGTGCCCGTCCAGGAGTCGGCGACGGCCTTGTTGACGAGGTACGGCGCGGCGAAGACGATGCGACCGGCGCCGGTCCAGCCGTTGGGCAGCGTCCACGCCTTCGCGATGGAAACGGTCGCGCCCTTCGCGACGGCGACGGTGTTGGCGGCATAGTCCACGCAGCCGTCGAGAGTCGTCGGGTCTGTGGTGGCCTCTGCGTCGACGCGGTCGATGAACTGCACCTGCACTGCGGCGGAGGAGCCGATGGCGACTGCGCCGGCGAAAGCGGAGATGTCGCCCGTGAAGAAGATTCGCGCGCCGCCCGTCGCGTTCACCGTGAGCGTTCCCTCGCCCGTCAATTCGGCAGGCACGACAATCTGGTCGCCGGTGTAGTCGCTAGCCTTGAGCGTCCAGCCGCCGTCGCCGATTTCAAGCGTCTTTACGACGTGCATGTCGGCTCCGTAGCTCCACGGCGCGACGTCGCTCGCGAGGCCGTCTACGCGCACGGTCGAATTCGTGTTGCCGAACTGCTTGAGAGCAAACCTGCCGACTTCGCCGGAGAGGACGAGAGTGCCCTTCCAGCCTTCGGGGTCGTTGAGTTTCAGCAGGCTGTTGAGGTTCTCGTAGGAGGTGATGTCGCCGTGTCCGGAGAGCGCGAGCGGCATGGCAATCGTGGCTCCCTCGCCGCCCGTGAACGCGCCGGCGTAGTCGCTCGTCGTGCCGTCCGACGAAATATTGACGTATGGCGCGGTGAGCGTCACGCCGTCGGCGACTTCGACAGTCGCGTCGCCCGTGAAGCCCGCCGGAATCTCGAAGTCGCTCGTAAAGCGCAGCGTGCCGTTCGCGCCGGTCGCCGTCAGCAGCGTCACGGTCCCCGCGTTCGCGAGCGAGAGCGTCACGCCGTCGTCGAGCGTCAGGTTCAGCGCGCCGATTGACGTCCCCTCCGGAATCGTAAGCGCGCAGCTGCCGGTGACGCGGATGGACGCCACCGCGTCGTCCGCCCACCCTTCGAGCTCGGTTATCACCGTGTCCTCGTCGATTTCGTAGGAAAGCTGGGACGCGGTGAAATAGAAGCCGTAGCCGTCGTCGCCGTCCTGGAGCTTGACCACGCTCGCCGCCGGAAGCGTCTCCTGCCCGATTTTCACCGACGTCAGCGTAACGTAGTTGTAGGAGGAGCCTCCTACCTTTACACGCAATGTGCCGCTTTCCGGCGTCTCCGGCAGCTCCAGGGTCTCGATTTGGACAGGATTGGACGCATAGTACGAATATATAGTGCCAGTGAAGTTGGTCAGGACGCCGATGACGAGTTTGTAGTTGCTGCCGCCGAAATTGAAGGTCAAATCCCCCTCGCCCGTCACCTTCGAGAACGTGGTCGTGGTGTTGCTGGAGCCGTTGTTTATGGTCAAGCCGCTGATTTTGAGCGGGACGGTGCAGTTGTAGCC
>CAMZET010000024.1 GCA_947305825.1 uncultured Verrucomicrobiota bacterium | reverse complement strand
AACTCCGATTTGCCCAATGCGCTCGCTAACGCTCGCTTTCAGCACTAGGCAGAGAGTGGGAAAAAGATTGGCCATGTAGAGGTGGAGATGTGGAGAAGAAGATTAACCGTGTAGAACGTGTAACCGTGTAGAATCGGAAGTATCGGGATTGAACGGGGGATTGCCCCCCGGTTTGTAACTGGTAAGTTATAGGCAAGACTTGAGAGGCACGGAGAAACGCCTAAAAAATGCAGCGCTCCCTGCGAACATGACGCCTGGAGCAGCGGAATTGCCTTGTGCGGCTTCCTCTGCGCCTCTGCATCTTGCCTGAAACTTGGCAACAGAAGAATTCCCAGAGGCTCAGAATGGGCAGAGTCGATTGAAGAAAAGGCAACAAAGCCCTCCGAGGCTCCAAGGCTCCGTGCGAGAAAACAAGGTCACTCCAAGTTATCTGAATGCACATTCCCCCGGAGTGGGCTGGACGCTCTGCGATAAACAACCAACTGCGACGTTCAGGTTTATTGCCGGAGCGACAACGACTAGACGTACACGAAGCTCCTTCTGCGCTCCGCCACCATGCTCGCCAGGCGCATCAGGGCAATCAGACCGGCATACCAGGCCGCGCATTCCGCAAGGCTCCATCTCTCGACGGTGAAATGGGAGAACGGGAGTCTGGAAGAGACCAGCGCCATGAATGCCATGGCCTTTAGGATTACGCCGGCGGCGGCATTCGCCCAGACGGCGGCGCTGTCGGAGAAAAGCGACAGCGAGACGCCGGCGAGAGCGGAGACGGTGGCAGCCATCGCCGCCGGCACCATCGCCACGTTCCCGACTATGCCGGAGACGGCAATGCGGCCGAAGAGCCTCGCCGCTATTGGCACGCCGGCCGCCCAAGCCAGAAACGACACCCCCAGCGACTGCATCAACCTGCCCTTCCAAAGCTCTTCGAACGTCCGTGAAAACAGCACCAGCGCAAGCATGACGACAAAAGAGAACGCGCTTCCGGCGCGGACGAGGTTGAACGGGTTGAGTATATGAGCCGAGAGGAAGGCGAGCGCCCAGGCGACGAGCCAGTTTGTCCGTCGGAAGAACAGCGGCGCCGCACTCGCGAACGTGGCCATCGTCGCCGCGCGCACCGCGCTCGGCTGCCCGCCCGCTATTTCCACGTAAAGCCACACCGCAGGCATTACCAGCACCCCGGAAAAACGTATGCTTACGAACGTGAATGCGCTCAAAAACATCAGGGTCTTGGCTATCACCATGACGTGAAGGCCGGAAATGGCGAATACATGTATGGTGCCGGAGTCGATGAACGTCTGTTTTGTGCGCGGAGAAAGCCCTCTGCGGTCGCCCAGGAGAATGGCGCGGCTGAGCGCCAGCGCTTCGCGTTCGTTCTCGAGGCCAATGGCGAGGCGGGCGGAGATGCTGCCGCGAAGTCTCCCGATGGCGCGTCTGACGGGGCTTGGCGGCGCCAATCGCCGCGCACTGCATCGCTTACCCCTGACCCACATCATGGGGCGGCTGGAGACGTGGCCGTCCCTTCCCCGCTGCACGTAGCCTACGCAATTCCAACGTTCGCCGGCTTTCGGGGCCTCGCATTCCGGGAAGTCGGACGGCAGTTCGGCCACCACGCGCAAGTCCTGCCTCCCCCACAGGCACGCGAAAGAGGCGTAGAGGGCGGGCCGTCTCTTGCCGCGCGAAAGGCGGGCGTCTTCCGTCGCGACGACCGCGATTTCGACGGGCTCTGTCCGGCAGCGCTCGGCCGCCGCGCCGACGGTATTCTCGAATTCGGCTGCGGAGCGCAAAGCAAGCGCGAACCCCGCGAGCGCCGTCGCCGCAATCCACCAGAAGCGGACGGAAAAGCCGTGCCCCAGCAAGGCGGCGACGGCGGCAAGGAGTGCCGCCGCCGGCCACAGCGAGGCGAAACCAGCCAGCCTAAGCCCGGCGTATTCACCGACCGCGAGCGCCGCGCACACCGCCAGCCAGCGCCGCTCCACGCCAATTATAGTCGTTTTGCATGTCATGCCACCCCAAGCGCCGACACGGCGCACAGCACGCAGTCTGGATAGAGTTCCAGGCAGAACTCGCGGTGGATTTGCAGCAGCCCCTGCATCAGGAGGCCGTTGCGCAAATACAGCGAAGACGGATTGTGGTCGCGCCCGAACAGGCGCATGGCGGTCAGGCGCATCGGGGACGAGAGGTCCTCCGGCGGGAGCCAGGGCGGCGCTGCCGCGAGGCGTTTTTCCGCAATCGCCATTGGGACGACGGCGTTGGTGACGACAGCGGCCGCGCGCCGCGCGCCCATGAGGCCGTCTTTGGTCAGCAAGCTGATTGCAAGGCGCAAATCGGCCTTTCCGAACGAGACTATGTTCGCCAGCGGCTCGATGGAATGGCGGGGGAAGAAGTTGGCGGCGGCCATGAGCCTTCGCAGCGGCGCATTGTTCGGGCGCGTCGAACGGCAGTCGAACGCGACGAACTCCGAGGCGCACATGAAAGCGTGCTCGGCTATTTGCGGTTCGGTGCGCAGCGCGGAGAGAGGGAGCATTCTGGCTATGCTGCGGAATGCGCGCGCGTTGCGCTTGTAACCGAGGACGGCCATGATTTCTTCGTAGAGTATTTGGAGGCGGTCGGCGCCGCTTTCCGCCAGTTTCGCGGCGAACAGTGAAGCCTTTGTGTGCAGGCGGCGCGCCCCAGCCGCCGAGAGGACGGCCATCGCGCGGGCGGGGGAGCTGCCGACGAGTTCACGGCACGGCGGCGGCTTCCCGGAAATGCGCGAAAACGGGTACGCCGCGAGGTCGATGTGCTCCGGCGAGAACCCGGTCTGCTCCGAAACCAGGCGGCCGATTGGTATGGAGACCGTCCCCGGCGGCAGCGAAGCCGGCGGGGTGCCGCTGTACCAGGTGACGTGGGCCACGACGTTTCGGTATGCGGGGTCGTCGCCGTGCCTGTGCGCCGTCCAGTCGCCAGGCCGCAGATGTATTTCCACGTCGCCGCAGACCCTTCGTCGCTCCTGCCCGATTTCGAGCACCGCGCCCAGGAAGTCCGGACCTGCCTCCAGGTTCCATTCGCCGGGGTCGATTACGCTTACCCGCTCGCCGTCGATTGCGGCAAGTCCATCCGGACGCATCTCCCGGTCGTACCACAGCGCCTGCACGTGTTTCTCGGTGAGGTGCTCCGCGCCGCCGTTCGCGTCGCATTCAGGAAATGACAGCTTGAACATTTCAGCCTCCTTTCATGTTTGCTTCCGATAAAGACTATCCGCAAATAAAGACTACACCCAATATGAATCTTCCTGAGCATCGAGCCTGCGGTAACTGGCAGCCTCGAACACGTCGGCCTGGCTGACGGCATCGCGCCCGGCCAAATCGGCGATGGTGCGCGACACGCGCAAAATCCTGTCGTACGCGCGCGCCGATAGTTTGAGCGCTTCGATGGTGCGTCGCACTTCGTCGCGTCCTTCGGCGGTGAGGCGGCAGGCGTCCGCGAGGTCGCGTCCTTTCACCTCGGCGTTGGTCAGCACGTCCAGGTCTTTGTAGCGCTCCTTCTGCCGTTCGCGGGCGGCGACTATGCGTTCGCGCATGGCGGCGCTCGATTCGCCGTTAGACAAGGAGTCGAGCTCCCTGGCCTTTACCGGGCAGACGCCTATCTGTATGTCGATGCGGTCGAGGAGCGGGCCGGAGATGCGGTGCTGGTAGCGGTAGATTTGGGAAGTGGCGCAGCGGCATTCGTGGGTTGGGTCGTTGTAGTATCCGCAGGGACAGGGGTTCATGGCGGCGACGAGCATGAAGCGCGAAGGGAAGTCGCAGGCGGCTGCGGCGCGGGAGACGACGACATGGCCGTCTTCGAGGGGCTGCCTGAGGACTTCGAGGGCCTGGCGAGGGAACTCGGCGAACTCGTCGAGGAACAGGACGCCCCTGTGGGCGAGCGACACTTCGCCCGGGAACGGGTGCGTGCCGCCGCCCAAAAGGCCATACGTGCTGACCGTATGGTGCGGAGCGCGGAACGGGCGTTTCGTTATGAACACGCCTCCGCCCTTGGATGCGCTCGCGACCGAATGGATTTTCGAGGTCTCGAGGATTTCATCGGCTGTCATCGGCGGCAGTATGGAAGGAATGCGCCGCGCAATCATGGTCTTTCCCGAGCCTGGCGAGCCTATCATCAAGATGTTGTGGCCGCCGGCGACGGCGACTTCCACGGCCCGTCGCACCGTCTCCTGCCCCTTGACGTCGGCAAAATCGTCGCCGCGCGCGCCGGGAGTTTCGGCCAGCGCGGCGAGATCGGTGAACACGCTGTCGATGTGGACTTCGCCGGCGAGGAACGCGGCAGCCTCGCGAAGCGACGATACCGGGATTATGTCTATGCCCCCGACTATGCTGGCCTCCGCAGCGTTTTCCCTCGGCACGAGCAGGGCCTTCTTGCCGAGCCGCTTCATGGCCAGCGCTATGGGAATCACGCCGCGTATGCGCCTGACTTCGCCCGCTAGCGCCAGCTCGCCGACAAGCGCATAGTCCGCCAGACGCTCGGTCGCGAGCATGCCCATCGCCTTTACGAGGCAGACTGCAATCGGCAAATCGTAAATCGGGCCCTCCTTGCGCACGTCGGCCGGCGCCAGATTCACCGTCACGTTCTGGCTGTACTTCAATTTGTATCCGGAGGACTTGATGGCGTTCAGCACGCGGTCTCTCGCTTCCCTCACGGCGACATCGGGAAGTCCGACGATGCGGAACGACGGCTCTTGCGCCACATATGCGCTGACTTCTATCTCCACGGCATTGGCGTCCACGCCGGAAATAGCGCCGGAATAACATTTTGCCAACATTGCGTCACCTCCTTTGCTTTATATCGATTGTCTTGCCTGCACCCGGGCTCGCGGAGCCCCGGCGAGCGCGTATATTATCTCATATTTTTTGCGTTGCGTACCGTTTAATCATGTATTAAAGAGCGTTTAAAATGAAACGCAAGGCATCGTTTAAAATGAAACGCAGCGACGCAGCGACGGGGATTTACACTAAGCGCCATAGACGCCGTTCGACTAGCCCCAAGGGGAACGGACGAGGCGTCCGTTCCACATGAACGATGCCGTCGGTCAGTCGGAGCGTCGGCCAGAAGAAAACCACGGGCGGTCTTTCGCTTTCGGCGCGATTTTGGTATAATGTCCCGCTGATGTCTACAAAGAGAATAATATTGCTCGGCGGCACCGGTTCGATAGGAGCGAGCACGGTCGATGTCGTGCGCGAGCATCCCGACGAGTTCCGCATAGTTGCCGTGAGTGCGCTCAAGTCGCGTGAGCGCTGCGAAGCGATAGCGCGGGAATTCGGTGCGCGTGCGTACGTCGGCGAGGGTGCGGCGTTGCGCGCCGTAGAAGAGAACGATGCGGATGTCTGCGTAGTGGCGACAGTCGGCATGAGCGGCATCGAGCCGACGCTTGCCGCAATCGACCAAGGCATGGACATTGCCCTCGCGACGAAGGAAGTGATGGTCATGGCCGGCGAACTTGCCACGCGGCGGGCGGGCGAGCGCGGCGTCAGATTCCTGCCCGTAGATTCGGAGCATTCGGCGATTTTCCAATGCCTGGGAGGCGAAACGGACGCCAGGGAGCGCGGAGCGGCGAAACTGATACTCACCGCGTCCGGCGGCCCGTTCCTCGACGGGCCGGACGACCTTTCCAGCGTCACGTCCGAGCAGGCCCTCAACCATCCGCGCTGGAAAATGGGGCCGAAAGTCACCATAGACTCCGCGACGATGATGAACAAGGGCTTCGAGATACTGGAAGCCCGGTGGCTCTTCGGCATCGACGTCGAGGATATCGACGTCGTCGTCCATCCTGAATCGATAGTGCACTCGCTGGTGACGTTTTCCGACGGAGCGACGCTGGCGCAGCTCTCGCCGCCCGACATGCGCGTGGCGATACAGTACGCGCTGAGTGCGCCGCGCCGTCTGCCGGCCGGGCGCAAGACGCTGGATTTGGCGTCGCTGGGGGCGCTGACGTTCCGCCGTCCGGACGTCTCGCGCTTCCCGTGCCTACGGCTCGTCAAGGAAGCGGCCAGGCGCGGCGGCTGCGCGACGGCCGTGCTGGCCGCCGCCGACGAGTGGGCCGTGGCAAAGTTCCTGTCAGGGCGCATTCGCTTCACCGACATACCGCGCCTCGTGGAGCTGGCGCTCGAACACTCCGGCGACACGCCCTGCGACTCCGCCGAGGCCGTCCTGGCCGCCGCCGCCGACACGATGCGCCTTCTCGAACGCTGCGCCTGACGCGCCGGCGGCATCCTGCCTGCTCCAAGCCATATACGCCACTACAGCATATACGCCACACAAACGACCCACCAAAGCGATAAATCACCATGACAGCCTGTCTCGCAACCATTCTCTACATCATACTTTGCGTTCTGTTGTTCTCCGCCGCAATTGCAATCCACGAATTCGGCCACTTCATCGTCGCGCTGAAGCTTGGTCTTCGCGTCGAGCGTTTTTCGCTCGGTTTCGGCCCGGCTCTATGGAAGAAGACGTACAAGGGCGTAGAATACCGCATAAGCGCAATTCCGCTTGGGGGATACGTGTCGATACCCGACGTGGACCCCGAGGGCACGAAAGCGCTGCAAGGCGACGGAACGGCCCCTCGCGGCCTTTCGACTTGCACGCCATGGAAAGAGTTTCTCGTCGCCGTCGCCGGGCCGGCGATGAACCTGGTCTTGGCCGTTTTCCTGGCCGTAGTCCTGTCGCTCGTGCCAAACGCGAAGTTCGGGGTGCTTTCGTCGGAGATAGGCGGCTTTCCGGACGAGGAGCTCGGGGTGCCGAGTCCGGCGCGCGAAGCGGGGATGCTTGCGGGCGACGTTGTGATTTCGGTGGCGGGGCGCGCCGTCCACACCTGGTCGGAGATGCAGACGGAGATACAGATAGCCGACACGCGGCCGACGGAATTCGTCGTCCGGCGCGGCGGCGAGACGCTTTCGCTCACCGTGACGCCGTTCCGGCTGGACTCGACGGGTCCTTGCCTCATAGGTGCGCACAGCGTCTCCAACTCCGCCGGGAGCGTGGCGTGGATGCCCGACAGGAATCCGCTCAAGCAGCTGGCGTGGGACGCCGGCTCGATTTTCCGCGTGCTGAAGGGGCTCGTGACGCCAAGCGAGATGAAAGCGACCGGCAAGGCGATTGGCGGCCCGATCATGATAGCCGAGGGCATATACGCATCGGTGAGACGCGACATATGGGACGGCATCGGATTCCTGCGCTTCATCAACGTCAATCTGGCGGTAATCAACCTTCTGCCCATTCCGGTGCTCGACGGCGGGCTGATAATGTTCGCGCTCATAGCGCTGGTGTTTCGCCGGCGCGTCCCGGAGAAGGCCGTGGCGGCGCTGTCCACCGCTTTCATGGTTCTGCTGATGGGGCTGGCGGGGTTGCTGATTTGCCGCGACACGCTGCGCTCGTGGCGGATGCACCGCGCGGCGGCGGAAGCGAAGGCCTCCGCCGAGGCGCAAGACGCGGGCGAGGGCGCTGACGAGGGCGCGGGCGCCCCTACGCCGGAAGCTGGACCGGCTCGTCCCGGCGGACCCGGCGAGGCTGAAGACTGACGCTCCTCACGTGGTCGATATGGGGTCGCCCGCGTCCGGGCCGCCCGTATACCTCCACCACGTCGAACCGGCAGTTCCCGAACCACTTGTTCGCGTTGCGCCAGGCCCCGAAAGCGCGTTTCAGGATTCTGCGCTTGCGTTCGGTTATCCCGCGAAGCGCACCCTCCCATTCGAGATGCGTTCCGTGCTGCTTGACCTCGACAAACACCATCGTGTCGGTCGACGGCTCGTAGGCCACTATGTCTATCTCCAGCCTTCTGTCGTAGGCGGCCGGCCGGGCGTTGCGCTCCACGATTTCCATTCCTTCGCAGCGCAACTGCTCGACCGCCACGTCCTCGCCCCACTCGCCCAAGGCGGACGCCGCTTCCGCCGAGCCTCCGCCGCGCTCCCGTTTCCCGCTCATCGACTTCCTCCTTTCTTTTCATGTGAGTGCCGGGCCATCCCGGCCATGCGCGTATATTATCGCATATTCTACGCCGGTTGGAGCGTTTAATCATCGTTTAAGGAGCGTTTAAGGTGAAACGCAGCCTCGCAGCGGCGGCGGAGACGTTCGGCATCCCTGCCGGATTGTCAGATTAACCAATTCCGTCAAAGTGTCAAACCCACGTCTGAAAGGCGCTGACGAATGCGAAAAAGGGGCATTTACGCTATTGACAGAGGCGCAAGGAAATGATAATATTTCCGCCGTTTGACAGAAAAGAAGGAAGTGTCAATAATGAAGAAGCTCCTGATGGCCGCAGCGGCGGCCGCAACTGCAAGCACGGCGGCATTCGGCGCCGGCTTTGGCATATACGAAGCGTCGGCGCGCGGCAACGCGGTTGGCGGAGCGCTCGTCGGCGACGCCGGCGACGCGACGGCCAACTACTACAACCCGGCGAACATCGCTTTCGCGACGAACATACAGTTCGCCGCCGGCATGACTTTCATAAATCCATACTGCGACGTCGAAGTTGACCACGTGTCGCAAGACCGCATGAACCCCGGCTGGTTCACGGTTCCGAACGCATATCTCGTGGTGCCGCTGCCGTGGGACTTCGCGTTCGGCTGGGGCAACTACACCGAATTCGGGCTCGGGACGCACTACAGCGGCGGCTGGGATTTGGCGGCCGACACGCAGGCGACGACGATGGAGCAGATTACGCTCAACCCCAACCTCGCCTACAAGGTGCTCGACAATCTTTCGGTTTCCGCCGGTCTGCGCGGCAGCTGGATTGAGTTCGACAACCACAAGGAGCCCTACAACGGCGAGAACTTCCTCTACGAATACGCGCCCGGGCAATTCCTTAACACCGGCATCCGCGACGCCTACGACCTGCATTCGAAGCTCAAAGGCGAGGACTGGGCGGTGGGCTGGAACGCGGCGGTGAACTTCAAGGCGACGGAAGACCTGTCGTTCGGTCTTGTTTACCGCTCGCGCATCCACCACAAGATTCGCGGCAACTTCGACCTGAAGGGCGGCGTCAGGACGCCCGCCGGCACCGTCGGGCAGTATTACCACTCCTCGGCGCGCGCCCACCTGCGTCTTCCGCGCTCCATCACCGGCGGCGTCAACTACAAGGTCACGCAGCGCTACCGCGTCGGCGCGACGCTCACCTGGACCGAGTGGTCCAGCGTCGACGAAATCAACTTCCACATCCCCGGCTACGGCTACAAGCTGCCACTCAAGTGGCGCGACACCTGGCGCGTCGGCATCGGCATGGAATACGACCTCCTCGACTGGCTGACGCTCCGCTGCGGCTACGTGTTCGACGAGGACCCGACGTCCAAGCACCATTCGACGTCGATGCTTCCGTGCGGCGACCGCCACATCATCGGCACGGGCCTTGGTTTCAAGCTCGCCGACAACCTGTTCCTCGACCTCGGCTACTCGTTCATCCGCATGAACAACGAGCACTATTTCGTGAGGTACAACAAGCCCGACGGGACGCAGGGCAGCAAGCGCTATTCCGTGCGCAACGGCCACTCGCACCTGGTCTCCGCCTCGGTCCGCTATTCGTTCTAGGATGGCGCAGACGAAGATAAACCACGAAGCGCGCAAAGAGCGCATACTCGCAGAGTCGATAAAGCTCTTTGCGCGCGAGGGGTATTCCGCAGTAAACATGGGGATGATCGCGGCGGCCGTAGGGCTGTCGCGAACTCTTTTGTACACCTACTACCGCGACAAGCGCGTAATCTTCAACGAAGCCATTTCCGGCGTGACGTCGCGCATCGAAGCGAAATACGCGGAAGTGATGAGGTCGCGCCAGTGCGCGGACGCGAAGCTCCGCCAGATTTGCGTGGCGGTATTCGCGATGCTGTTCGACAACCGTGACTTCGTGTGCGTGATAGCGGACGTGCTGGCGAACGAGCGGCGGAAAGGCGAAATCCCCGTGGAGCGGGTGGATGCGCACACGCGCGGCCTGAAGCGGATTCTGCGCTCGCTCATCAACGAAGCGGTCAGGCGCGGGGAGTACCAGGCGAGCGTCGACCCGCTGCGGATGGTGCGGCTGATTTACTCGCAGTTCGAGGCGGTGGCGCTGCGCATCACGGTGACAGGCCGCGCCGAAATATCGGAATGCATAGATCAGCTCGACGCGATTCTCTTCTCGATGCGCAGCCAGGACAATTCGCGGCGGCGCATTCTGGCGTAGTCTTGCGGCGTCTGGTCGTCGGCGCCGGAAAGGTGGTCCATGCCGTGCGCGACGTAGAGGAGGAATTCGTCGCGCGCAGTCCAGCGGCGCGAGCGTGCGCCGGCGAACTTCTTCGCGCACCTCAGGGCCTGGTCGGCGTTCACGTACAATTCGCCGTAGACGCCCGGCTCTTCCGGGGGGATTGCCTCGTAGCGCTGCGTAATCACGTCAGTGGCGCCGGCGACGCCCATTATCGCCGCGTGCGCGGCGTCGCTTTCCGCGTCGCGCTGGACAACGACCGCGACGGACATGAAACGCTCGCCGCATCTTCTGGCGGAGAGCGAAGCGAAAAGGAGCGCCGCCGCCGCGAGTTCCGCCCGCGACAAGCCGAGAGACTTCGGCAAGCGCCCTTCTATCGAGATTTCCGTATCTTCTCGCATTCCTTGTTCAACACTTTCCCGGCCTTTTCGGCAGCTTTGCGGTAAATAATTTCCAGCGCGTCCAGGCATTTCTGCTCGCCGCGCCAGAACGGCACTGAGCCGAGACGCTTCAAGACGCGCGACTCAATCTTCACTGCAGAGTTCCTCCGGCGGGAAGCCGCGCAATTCGAGCAGGAGCGCCGGGCGGCGGGCTATTTCCTCTCCCAGCAAAAGCAGCACGGCGAACGAATGTTTGCACGGGTTGCCGTAGTCGGGGCAGGAGCATTTCGTCGTCATGTCGTACACGCCCTCGTCCAGGCGGCCGCCCGGAAAAAGGTCGTAGCCCTCGGCGCGAAAGAACCCCTCGACCTCGGTCGGAAGCTCGCCGGCGAGGATGCGCGAGACGAGCATCGGCTCGGCGCGCAGGCGCGTGGCTATCCTTTCGCGGGCATCGCCGGACGGGGCGCGGAAACGGACATCCACGCGGTACGGCTTGTCTCGGCAGCCGACGACATCTGCGGAAACGAGCGGCGCGGCGGAGACGTCCAGGCGCGTGACCTGGCCGCCCATTGCGTATATCCGGCCGCGGGCGTAACGCCCGGCCAAATCTTTGCAGGCGAGAGAATCGAGCCAGCGCTTTGCCCACCACGCGCGCGGCGAAGCCCCGCGCGTCTCCTGCAGACGCATCCCGGCCGCGTAGAGCGGACGGCGCATCGCATAGCGCTTCTTGCTCACCGCCCTTCCCCGGCGGTGCGCGTCTGCGCGGCCGCC
>CAMZET010000023.1 GCA_947305825.1 uncultured Verrucomicrobiota bacterium | reverse complement strand
TCTTCCTCGTCTTCGTTTATGTAGACGGCGAAGGCTTGTGAGTTTTCTGGCGTTTCTTCCTCTTTTGCCGCCGTCTCGACCTTGACTTCCGTGACGTCCTGGTCTTGGGCGCTGGCGCCGTCGATTTGCTCGATAGCCTCGTCGAGAGCGTCTTTCTCCTGTTCCACGCCTTCGAGAGGCAGCGTCTCCTGCTGGACTGGCTTTCTGTATGAAGCCGCCTTTTCGCGCGGGTTAGAGCGCTGAAGCGTGGGGTCGAGTTCGTTGAGCTGCTGCAAGGACGCAAGCCCGAAATGCTCGAGGAAAATGGGGGTCGTGCCGTAAAGGAACGGATGGCCCGGCAGTTCGGACTTGCCGACCATGCGCACGAGCTGCAAATCCATGAGCGTTTTCATGTTGCCCGATACGTCCACGCCGCGAATTTCCTCGACTTCGCTTTTGGTAATCGGCTGGCGGTAGGCGATGATGGCAAGTGTTTCGAGCGAGGCGCGGCCCAGGCGGCTTGGACGGTCGAGTTTAAGCATGGCGCGCACGTAGCGGCCGCACGAAGGGACGGTCTGCAGACGATAGGCTCCGCCGGTGCAAACGAGGGAAAAGCCGGCGCCGGCGACGTCGAGCGACTTCGCAAGCCCTTTGAGCGCCTGGTCTACCTCCCTGGCCGTACACGTCTTGTAGACGTTCATTATTTCGTCGTTTTCGCCTTGTTCCGGTTCGACGGCACGTATCGCGGCGCGCAAATCGGCGGCTGTCAGCGGCGTCTCGCTCGCGAACAGAAGCGCGCCTACTATTTCCTGCAGGCTTCCTGGCAGCGGTATCTTTCCTTCTTCACCCATTCGCACGGACTCCGCTAAACTATTCAGAGACGAAATCGAGTGCCTCGAAATCCATCTCGCCCGAGAAAACGCGCTTGACCGGGCCGGTCAGCGTGACGGACGAAAAGCCGTCGTCGCCGCTCTCGCCGCCCACGACAAGTTCGTAGCCGCGGGAAGTGGTGACATGCACCGGGAATTCAAGTCCGTAATCGGCGACACCGACGATGGCGGCAGCGACGCAGCCAGTGCCGCACGCGCCAGTCTCTGCTTCCACGCCACGTTCGTATGTGCGTATCGAGACGCGGTGCGGCGGACGGTACAGCGCGAAATCCACGTTCGTGCCGTCCGGCGCGAAATCCTCTGAATCGCGTATGCGCCGTCCCTCGGCTTCCACGTTCACTCTGGCGAGATTTTCTACCGGCACGATTTTATGCGGCACTCCAGCCACTACGAAATCCTCGCGCAGATCTCGTGGCGGCGGCATGGCGATGCGCACCAGCCCTGGTTCGAGTATCTCCGCCTCCACCATGCCGGCGGCCGTTTCGAAAACCATACGGTCTTCTTTCACGCAGCCAATCTCGCGAGCGAACGCCGCTACGCATCTGGCGCCGTTTCCGCACATGTCGGCTTCCGTGCCGTCCGGATTGAAGAAGCGCATCTTGAAGTCGGCCTTCTCGGAACGCTGCACGATTATCACTCCTTCGCAGCCGATGCCGTCCGGGCGCGTCGCCATTGCGGCAATACGGCGGTGGTCTTCTATCGAGAAGCCTCCTGCGGTGTCGTCGACAAGCACGAAATCGTTGCCGGCGCCATGCATCTTCACAAAACGAACGGTTTTCATCTTCTAAAATCCCAGTATGGCGTTGTACCAGTCCATTCGCGTAGGCGGGAGCGTCGCGCCCTGCAGGGACCACACGAGGTCTGAAAGAATGTTGAAAGCTTCGTCGAGCACGATGTCGTCCTCTCTTTCCTTGATGCGGTTTCTGCGGCGTTGTGTCTTCGCGGCTTCCGCGTCCGCGTCGTCATCGTCGCCGGCTTCCCGGCCCTCGGCTTTCGCGCGTTCCGCCCGCGCAGCATTGTCCTCCTCTAGCTCGCGCAATGCCCGGTCGGACCGCATCATCGCCAGGCGAGCCCCGCGTTCCAGCGGCACCTCTTCGCGGTCCGCTATCGCCTTCATCCCGTCCACGCACTCGAGATGGCGCTTGTAGCGCTCCGACGAGCCCAGTCGCAGCGCCGAAAGCGCCGCCAGTTCAGGAATGTGCGCATCGAGATCCCAGCACTGCACGAAGTCCGCCTTGCGTATTCGCGTGAACGGAAGCGCGTAGGTCAGTTTGTCTTCGCCTATGTCCAGCGAGTCGAGAAGCGAGGGAAGGCGTATGTCTGCCTCGACGCCCTTGACTTGAGTGGAACGCCCGTCGATGCGGTAGAAACGCGCAGTCGTGATTTTCATCGAGCCGTACTTGTCCGGCCCCATGCCCATGACGGTCTGAACCGTTCCCTTGCCGTGAGTGCGCGTGTCGCCCAGGACGATTGCGCGGCCGGTGTCGCGCAAATGCCCGGCCACGATTTCGGACGCGGAGGCGGAAGCGCGGTCGGTCAATACTACTACCGGCTTGCGGAAGGCGACCGGGTTGCCGCGAGGGATGTCGAGCGGCTGGACTGTGCGCGTGTCGCGGATTTGCACGACCGGGCCCGACGGCACGAAGAGCGCCGAGAGCATCACGGCCTCGCGCAGCGAACCGCCGCCGTCGCCGCGCAAGTCGAGAACCAGACCTTCCACGTCTTGCGCGTTGAACTCCGCCAAGTACCGCGCCACGTCCTGTGCGCACGAACGGAATCCTTCGTCGGTGGGACGCTTGTCCATCGTGCCGTAGAATCCGGGCAGATACACGTATCCCAGGCGAGTCTCGCGTCCGTCGTGCTCCACCTTCTCGACGCGGCCGGTCGCCGCCTGGTCTTCCAGCTTGATTTCGTCGCGCACGATTTCAATGAGCTTTTTCGTCGCTCCTGTCGGGTCGCTGCGCGGTATGATTTCAAGCGTGACGCGAGTGCCTTTCTCGCCGCGAATCTTGCGGATTGTCTTCTTCATCGGCTGCCAGGTGATGTCTTCCATCTCCGCGCCTTCCTGCTGAACGCCGATTATCTTGTCGCCCTCGCGGATGCGCCCGTCTACGTCTATGGGCCCGCCGGGCATTATTTCCGCTATCTTCAACGCCCCGTCGTCCATGGACAGAACCGCCCCCACCCCGCACAGCGACAAATTCATGTCCATGTCGAAATCTTCTTTGGACGCCGGCGAGAGATAGTCGGAATGCGGATCGTATGCGCGCGCCACGGCCGACAGGTAATGCTGGAGAACTGCCTCCTCGTCCGGTTCGCAGAGGACTGTCGCATACTGGCGGTATTTCTTGATGAGATTCTGCTCCGGTGTGAGACGCGGATCGCTTTCGACCGGCTCGTCGTCGCCGGTGTCTACATATTCCTCTTCTGCTTCATCTTCATCTTCCGCTTCACCTTCCGGCTTTCCTGCCTGTTCATGTTCTGCGGATGCCTGGCCCACGGCGGCGTCAGCCTTTTCCGGCGCTTCCGGCCCATCCTGAGCCTCCGCCTTTTCCTCCGCCTTGTCCTCGGCGTCCAGTTCGCGTGAGAGAATCTGGGCGAGGACTTCGTTTTTCATGCGGCGGCGCCAGTGCTCTTCGGCTTCTTCGCGCGACTTCGGCCAAGGTGCGTCCTTGCGGCGGACGCGATAGGTTTCGTTCTGCGAGAAGTCCCAGTCGGCTGCGGCAAGGAGATTAGTCGCGAAATCGATGCGTTCGCGCAGCCGTTCGCAATAGAGGTTGTATATCTCGTAGCCGAAATAGACGTCGCCGGCGAGGAGTTCGTCGTCTATCGTCAATTCGTGCCTGGCGAGGCGGTCGAGGTCGCTTTGCAGGAAGACGGAATGGTCGAAGTCGTAATAGGTGACGATATTCGTCCAGGCGCGACGGGAAATTTCGTCGTCGAGCGGTTGCTGGAGCACGTGGTATCGCGGGAGCATTCTCGCCATTCTCTGGGCGATTTTCCCGTAGTAGTTCTGCGGCTGCACGTTTACGCTTTCCCGTGCATTGTCATGCGCAGGGGCTGCGGACGGCACTTCGCGGATTTGCGGGGTGTACAATTCATCTTCGGCGAGGGAGACCGGTACGGACGCGAGCACCGCAATAGCGGCAATCGCGGCAAGGCAAATCGCACTGCGGTTGATTTTCATAAATCTGTCTCCATTATGGCAACGAGCCGTTCAAGTTCATTCGGGGCAATTGCGATGCGGGTCGTGGCGAAAGCTTGCGGGAGGTCGCAGGAATTGATGACCACCGCGCCTTGCACTTCCGCTATGTGCGCCTGAAAAGTGTCGCTGGCGAACGCGAGCACCGGGGTGACGTCGCCGTTCCAGCCGGCTTTCGCGAGCGCGGCCTTGACGAGCGCCGCCTCGCGCGTCACCTGCCTGAGCGGCGAGCGAGTCGGAAGCCGTCCGTCCACCAGAATACGCGATTCCTCGACCGTCACGGCCCCGTTCCAGAACTTCGTCTCAATCGCGTAGACGCCGGCCGGTCCCACCACGATATGGTCTACATGGACTCCTCCGGCGACATAATCATTGAAGACGTGATAGCGTTCCGGCAGCGAACGGAGGATGTTAGAGACTCTTTCCTCGCCGCGCGCGCCGACATAGAAGCTTTCCACGCGGCGAATACCGCTGTAAAGGCTCCAGCCAATCGTGGCCAGGCCGGCCGCCAGGAGCGCCACGCCCCAGCCGCGCCCCGCAACGACGCACGCCGCCAGCGCAAATCCAGACACGAAAAGCCCAAGTCCCAGCGGCCAAAGACCGAGGACCATCCCTCTTATGCGAGCCCATTCGCCCGCTACTCCGTGTATCTTAGCCATTTCTACTGCTTCTTCCCGCGGTTCCCGATGAAATCCTTTACCCTCGCCGTCACCGATTCTACGTCGAGGCCGTATCTGCGTTCTAGTTCTTCCGGCTTGCCGTGCGGAATGAACTCGTCCGGCCAGCCGAGGCGCAAATCGGCAGCCAAAGCCTCGCCGAGCCCGCCGGCCAGCGAGCCGTTTTCCAGGCTCACGACAGGCACGCCGTCCTGCCGCTGCCGCGCCAGCAGTTCCTCGTCCAGCGGCTTTATGTAGCGGGCGTGGACCGCGGTGCCGCCGAGCGTCGCCGCGACCGCTTCCGCTTTCCAGAGCCAGTCGCCTGTGGACCATATGGCGAACGCGGGGAGCCCGGTTTCCGGCGTCGCTTCTGGCTTTGCCGCCGGCGGGACTTTGCCGCGTGGGTAGCGTATCGCGGTCGGCCCGCTGCGCCTAAGCGCCTCGCCCAGCAGCATCTCCAAATCCGCGGCGTCGCGCGGCTGCGCTATCGCCATGTTCGGAAGCGCGCGCAGCATCGGCATGTCGTAAAGCCCCTGATGCGTTACGCCGTCGGCGCCGACGAGGCCGGCGCGGTCTATGCAAAAGACGACCGGCAGAGACGAAATGCATACGTCGTGCATGACCTGGTCAATGGCTCGCTGCAAGAATGTGGAATATACTGCGACGACAGGCTTCAGACCGGCGGCTGCAAGACCTGCCGCGAAGGCGACCATGTGGCCTTCGGTTATGCCGACGTCGAAAAAGCGCCCCGGGAATTCCTTGGCGAACGCGGCAAGTCCCGTGCCGTCCTTCATGCCGGCGGTGAGCGCGACCACGCGGCGGTCTTTTCGCGCCGCGCGGCAGAGAGCCGCACCGAAAGCGTCCGACCACGTTTCCCCATTCGGCGCCGGCGGCTCGGGCGAGCGCAAATCGAACGGTCCCGTGCCGTGCCAGGCCGTCGGGTCCTTCTCGGCAGGCGCAAAACCCTTGCCTTTCTTTGTGACGACGTGTATAAGTACGCTGCGCTGCTCTTCTTTAGCCACCTCGAACACAGTCTTGAGCGCCTTGACGTCATGACCGTCCACCGGCCCCAGATAGCGGAAGCCGAACTGCGCGAAATAGGCGTCAGCGAGGAAAAGCGACTTTATGCGCCCCTTGAAGCGGTGGGCGGCGCTGTAGAGGAAGTATAGCCTCAACGCCCGCCCGAAGCGTCTGGCCAGGTTCTTGACGCGGTTGTAGCGAGCGCCGGCGATCGTCCGCCCGAGGAACCGCGAGAAGCTACCGGCGGGCTTCGATATGCTCATGCCGTTGTCGTTCAGGACGACGATGACTTTGCCGGCGGCGGCGCAATTGTTCAACGCCTCCAGGCTGGTGCCGTTCACGAGCGACGAGTCGCCCGTCACCGCCACGACATGGTAGTTTTCTCCGGTCAGCCGCCGCGCCGCCGCGTACCCCTCCGCTATGGAAATCGCCACGCCCGCGTGCCCGGCTACCGCCGCATCGCTCTTCGATTCCAGAGGGTTCGGGAAACCGGATACGCCACCAAGCTGCCGGAGCGTCCCGAACCGCTCAAGACGTCCCGTCAGCAGTTTCCAGGCGTATGTCTGGTGCCCTACGTCCCACACTATCCTGTCTCGTTCCGGCTCGAAAGACTCCGCAAGCGCCATGCAAAGCTCCACCGCGCCAAGCGACGACGCGAGATGCCCGCCGTTGCGCGAGACGGTCTCCAGTATCTTTTCGCGAAGTTCCGCCGCCGTCATTGCTCCGTCTCCTTTTTGCGCATCAGCACCATGAGCGGCGTCGCATTCTGCCCGAACGAATCCTCCCGCAGCACGACATTGTATCGCTTCTTAAGAATATTCCAGTACTCCATCTGCTTTTCGAGCGGACGCTCGGTGCACTGCGGCGGGACGATTGCGAACGTGTAGCCGCTCAAAGCGGCAATCTCGCACGGCGCATTCTCCAGCAATTCCTTCCATTCCTTGTCGCCAAGCATGGAGAACGGGCCCATTTCAAGGCCGTGCGGGACTTTTCGCCCCGTCTCGACGGCCAGATACGTGTCCTGCGTAAGAAGTTCCTTGCCGCCCGGGTCCAGGACTTCGATGACTCCTGCCATTTCGCGAAGTTGCGCCAGTTCGCTCTTCTCGCGTTTCACTGGCCAGAGCCTGTCCTGGCTTGCGATGGTCCATTTTTCGAGGAGCGGCGAGCCGAAGGAAGCCGACCAGGCCAGCCCCAGCGCGAGGAGCGCGGAGTGCGGCATGGCGGCGACGCGCACGGCGGCGAACACGGCAAGCAGCCCCATCACCGGCACCTGGTAGTCTTCGTACGGGAACGGTGCGGCCATCTGGACTGCGAACACCGCCAGAAACGCAAGCGGCAGAATCCACAAATCAGGCGATTCGCGGACTGTCTGGCGGCGCTTGCCGGCGGGCTGCTGCGGGCAGAGCGCGAGACCGAGGAGGATGAGCACCGGGTAGTACCAGCGCACGAAACGGCTGAGGCTGCCCACGGCGAACACCGGGTCGAAACCGCCGCGCGAAGCGTGGTAGGCCATCGCCTCGCGGAAGCCCTGCAATGGCAAATATGGGCCGTATATTGCGGCCAGCGCCAGCAGGCCTCCGAGCGAGAACCAGACTACGCCAAGCCCGTTGCGGCGCATCGAGAAAAGAAGCCACGCCCCGCATACCGCGAGCATCACGCCGAGCGACACCCGCGCGCCGGCCGCGAGCGCCAGGCACAGACCTGACGCGAACAGGAACATGCCACGCCTCGCGCCCTGACGGCGCAACGCGAAGAAAAACAGGAAAAATCCCGCCATCGCAAACATCGACGCCAGCGCGTACGTCTTTGGTATGGCAAGATAGTAGACATGGTACAAGTTGCACCCGAGCACCGTGAAAGCGATTGCGGAAGCCGCGTTCTTGCGCTCCTCGGGAGCCGCCAGCCGCGCAAGACCCGCCGCGAACAGCAACCCCATCAAGCCAATCGCAGCCGTTACGACGCGCCCGCCAAGAAGGCCGAAATCCCGCCACGCCGCCGCAAACGGCGAATACACAAGCGGCAGAAGCGGCCCTTGCGTGAAGAAGAAGTCGCGGTACAGCATCTTCCCTTCGCGCACCAGATTCGCCGCATACAGATACCACCCCTCGTCCTGGTTCAAGTTCCCGTACCAGACCGAGACGGCGGCAAGTATGACGTAGGCCAGCGCGGCCAATACTCCAAATCGCTTCATTGGCGGATATTTTACCAAAAAACGCCGCGCCCTGCCTGACGGCGCGGCTCGAGCCTACAACACGGGCGGACGGGCAGTGACGCCCGCCCGCCCGCTGTCGCAGCCTTGCCTGCGAACCTAAGCCTAGCCTTCGACCGGCGCGGCCTCGTCAAGGATCGTCACCTTGAACTTGACTTCGACGCCGTGGCCGAGGTCTATCTTCGACTCGTACTCGCCGACTTCGCGCAGGTTGTCCGCAAGGTCAATCTGGCTGCGCTCTAGCGTGATGCCGCGGTTGGCCTCGATCGCCGCCAGGATGTCCGAGACGCCGACCGAACCGTAGAGACGCTTGCCGTCGACGGTGTGGACGGAGACGGTGATGACGAGGTCCTGGAGCTTGCGTGCGGTTTCGAGGGCGGCCTTCTTCTCTTCGGCGGCGCGCGCGGCGCGGTCTGCCTCGAGTTTCTTCAGGCGGCGGCGCGCCGCTTCCGTCACGGGAGCCGCCAGACCCTTCGTGAACAGGTAGTTGCGGGCGTAGCCGGGAGCCACCTTCACCACTTCGCCGCTGCGGCCAAGCTTCTTGACCGCATCCATGAGGAGCACTTCTACATGCTTTGCCATGTCGTCACTCCTTTCCTCAGGCCATCAGGCCCATGTTGCGGGCGCGCTTGACGCCCTGGCGAATCTGGCGCTGCTGCGCGGACGTGATGCCGGTGATGCGAGCGGGCAGAATCTTGCCGTAGTCCGTGATGTAGTACTTCAGCGTCTCGATGTCGTTGACGTCAATCTGGTCGTCGCGACCGAGCGGCGGACGCTTCCGGGCGGCGAACTCTTCGCCGGCGGAGCTGTTTGACTTCTTGAATGCCATAACCTTGACTTCCTTGTGATGATGTTGTTTTTCAGAACGGAATATCGCCGTCGTCGCCTGGCTCCATGGCGTCGGCGACCATCGGCCCGCGTCCATAGTCACGCGGCGAATGCTGCTGGTCCCTGCCTTGCGGCGAACCGCCTAGTCGGTCGCCCTGCGGCAGAAACTTGATTGTCGAAGCGCGGACCTTCAGTTTCTGGTGCCGCACTCCTTCTTTCTCCCACTGGTCCATCTGAAGCCTGCCTTCGACGAGTATGGAGCGTCCTTTCGTGAGGAATTGCCCGCAGAGTTCCGCGAGCTTGTCCCACGCATCGACGTCCACGAAGACCGGCGTCTCTATTATCTGGCCGTTGCGATCCCTGCGCCTCTCGTTGAGAGCGAGGCCCAGGCGGGCAACCCTCATGCCGTTCTGGCCGACGACGCGAACGTCCGGGTCGCGGGTGAGGTTGCCCATCAATATGACTCTGTTGAATGAGGCCATGACGAATCCGTATCTGAGTCTTGTGTACCTAGTGAAACCTATCCTTCTCTGCGGGGATTACGCCTCTTCGACGGTTCCGCTCTGCACTGCCTCATCAGACCCTTCGGCGACACGCGACGCGGTGGACTCGGCCGCGCGCGCGGCGCTCGCTTCGGCTTCCGCCTGGCGGCGCGCCCTCTCGTCGGCAAGAATCGCCTCGCGGCGCTCGTCGACTGCGAGAATCTGCACGCGGAAGACCTCTTCCACCAGCTTGTAGCGATTCACAAGCTCCGCCACCTTCGACGGATCCATCTCGAAGCGCACCTTCACGTACACTCCGCTCTCGCGCTTCTTCATCGGGCGAGAGAACGTCCTCTTGCCGAGAGACTCGGTGGAAAGTATCGTGCCGCCCAGGCGCGCCACTTCCGCCAGCGCCTTCTCGAGGTTCGCGTTGAGCGCGTCGTCCTTCGCGATGCCCACGAAGATGTAGAGTGCATCATATTTGCGGTTCATTATTTGGCCTCCTTCTTGGCGGCAGCGTCTTCCTTGCCTTTCTTGATCACTTCAGGCGCCTTGCCGGCTTCGGCGGCCGCGCCGGGCACGTCGTCCGGGGCCTTCACCACCGCGACCGCGAGCTCCCCGCGCGTCGCAATCGTGAACTTCTCGCCAAGCTTGAGGTCGCGCACGAACAGCGTCTGGTCCAGCCCGAGACCGGAAATGTCAATCTCGAACTTCTCCGCGATGTCCGTCGGCAGGCAGTCCACGTCGACCGTGCGCAGAACCTGCTCGAGCACGCCGCCGCCGAGCTTCACGCCAACGGCCTCGCCCGTCAGATACACCGGAACCGTCACGCGCACCTTCTCCGAGAGCGACACCTCGCTGAAGTCCACGTGAATCGGCGTCCCCGCCAGCACGTCGTTCTGCATCTCGCGCATCAGCGCGGGCACCTCGCGGCCTCCCATGTCCAGCGTCACCAGCAGCTGCTTGGACGCATGGCCGCGCATCGCCATCATGAATGCGTGCGCGGGCATCTTTATCAGCTCCGTGCCGCCTTTCCTCATCTTCATCACGCTTCCGGGAATCATCCCCGTACGGCGCAAACGACGGACTGCCCCGGTACCTTTTTCGGTACGGGCCTCCGCCTGAATCCTGATTTGGTCCATGTTTTACCTTATTCTATGTCCATCTGGCCGCCGACTCTCGCGCACTCGCGCTACCCTGAAACGGCCAAAACAGAAAGATTTTACCATATTTTCGCCCGGAGCGCAAGTAGGCCGCCGGATTCTGCGCGGAAGAACTTCCATCTGCGCCAAGGCGGCGCCAAACGGCGGCCTGGCGGCACTGCGCAACGCGTCTGGTGGCACTATGCAACGTGTCTGGTGGCACTACGCAACGCGTCTGGTGGCACTACGCAACGTGTCTGGTGGCACTACGCAGCGTGCCTGGTGGCACTACGCAACGCGTCTGGTGGCACTACGCTGCCGTCTACACCCGGGTCCAGAGGCCGTCTGCACCCGGGTCCGGCGACAGGCTACACCCGGGTCCGGCGGCCGTCTGCACCCGGGTCCGGCGGGGCGAGGAATGCGGTCGCCGCCAGTTCTCGCGGCCATGCGTCAGCGCGGCCGATATGGTATAATATGCGGTACAGGAGAATACGACAAGGCAATCCGCTGTGGAGGGAAGAGGCAAAAGAACGGTGCTCGTGGGCACGTACAGGAAAGGCCAGCTCGCCGGTTGGCGCGGCTGGTATAACTATCCTTTGTCCGCTGGCGACGAAGTCGCGGAGAAGGGCGCGGCGGAAATAAACGAGCTGTGGCTCTTCAACGGCACTAAAGGCGGGCGGCGCTACAGGGCCGAGTTCGCCGGCGTGAAGACGCGCGAGGAACTCGTGCGCGACTATGGCTACCCGGCGGGCGGCAAGGCCCACGCCGAGAAGTACCTTCTCTTCAAGACGCGGCGGCTTTACGCGCACAAGGGCGAAGGCGGCGCGCCGGCGTTCACCTCGCTCGCCGAATCGACCGACCTCTTCGACGACGACGAGAGCGACGGCGAGGCGAAGAAATGCGCCAAAAGACGTCCCGCACAGAAGATTTGACACGCAAAGCAT
>CAMZET010000022.1 GCA_947305825.1 uncultured Verrucomicrobiota bacterium | reverse complement strand
AATAGGAGCTTCCCAAGCTTCTTACGTGGGTTCGATTCCCATCGCCCGCTCCAATTTTTGCAGAAGGCAAGGCAAGAGGATGTTGTCTAGACTGTCGGTATCCAATCTCGCTGTCGTGGAAAAGGCACAGGCGGAATTTGCGCCGGGATTGAATGTGCTCACAGGCGAAACGGGAGCGGGAAAATCAGTATTGATGGGTGCGTTGGAGTTGGTGTTCGGCGCCAGGGCCGACACTTCCGTCGTCCGCGAAGGAGCGCGCGAAGCGCGCGTAGAGGCCGTTTTCGAGCTTGGAGGCGAAGTTCTTCGTGGAGTGGATGCGATACTGTCCGAGTTTGGCATAGAGCCGAGCGAAGTGGAAGGGGAGCTGGTGGTGCGGCGTTCGGTGTCGGCGGCGGGCGGTGCGCGCGCATGGGTGAACGACCAGGCGGTGTCGGCGTCGACTTTGCGGCGGCTTGGAGCGGTATTGGCGGATTTGCACGGGCCGCGGGCGAACCAGAGAATACTGGAGGAAGGGTTCCAGCGGGCGGCGCTCGACTCGTTCGCTCGCATAGACGTAGGCGTGTATGCGAGGGCATGGGCCGCCCATGAAAGCGCGGCCAGGGAGCTGGAGCGCCTGTCCGGGCCTGCGGCGTCCGAAGACGAAAGCGAGACGCTGCGCTATCAGGTTTCCGAAATCGAGGAGGCGCAAATCACCGCCGAGGATGAAGACCTCGCGGAGCGCCATGCAGCTGCCGCCCACGCCGTCGAAATCATTTCCGCCGCCAATGAAATCACCGACGCGCTCGGCGGCGAGCGCAGCGTTGGCGAACTGTTGCGCGTCGTGCGCGAGAGGATAGCGGCGGTCAGGCGCTATTTTCCGCAGGCGGCGGAATGGGCGGAGGAAGCCGATGAAATAGCCGTCCGCGCCGACGAGCTTTCGCGGACGGTGGCGGACGCGGCGTCGCGGCTGGACGGCGAGGAGGAGGAGCTGGAGCGGCTCGACCGCCGGCTCACCGACGTGAAACGCCTGATGCGCAAATACCGCGCCGCCGACGTGGCTGGGCTTCTTGGGGTGCTCGAGGCAAAGCGCGAGCGGCTGTCGGAACTGGAGGGGCGCGAGGAGCGTTTGGCGGCGCTGAGAGCGGAAGTGGCGGCCGCGAGCGAGGCGCTAAGGCGCGAGGGTGCGGCGCTGCGGGAAGCGCGCGCAAAGGCCGGGGAGAGGCTTGCAGGGGCCGTGACGAAGGAACTTCACGGCCTGGGCTTCCTCAAGGCGCGTTTCGACGTCGCCGTGCGCGAAGCGCAGTGCTCACCGCACGGCGCAGACCGCATCGAATATATCTTCGAGCCCAATCCCGGCGAAGGAGCCAGACCTCTCGCGAGCGTCGCCTCCAGCGGCGAGGCCGCGCGCGTGATGCTTGCGCTCAAGGCCGCAT
This sequence comes from uncultured Verrucomicrobiota bacterium, assembly GCA_947305825.1. The sequence goes on along the minus strand of CAMZET010000022.1, from coordinate 9,977 downwards.
TGGCCGCGCACGACGGCACGGATTTGCTCGTCTTCGACGAAATCGACGCGAACATCGGCGGCGAAACCGGGCGCGCTGTGGGAGAAAGGCTGCGCCAGGTCGCCCGTTCCCACCAGGTCGTCGCCATCACTCATCTCCCTCAGAGCGCAGTCTACGGCGCCAGGCATCTCGTCGCGTCCAAATCCGTGTACGGCGGCAGGACGCGCACCGCCATTGCCAGTGTCGACGGCGAGGAGCGCGTCGCTGAAATCGCCCGCATGCTCGGCGGCGGCCAAGCTGCCGTAGCCCACGCTCGCGTCTTGCTGCAGGGCGCCGAGGATTGCCAACCTCAAAAGAAGGACTAAACGATTTATGAGTACAAGAAAAACATCAAAGACGGCGGAGAAGGCTGACAGCGAAAGTGCGCAGAACGCCGCGATGGACGTTTCCTGGGCAGAGAAGGGGTCATTCAAAGTCGAGTTCGTGGACGGCTTGTTCGGCGAGACGGACGATGCGACGGCGCGGACGCTGCGCGCAATCGCGGGCGGCGATTCGCCGCGCGTCATCCTCGTGGCCGACTCCAACGTGGTTCAGCGCACCGAAGGGCTCGGCACGCGCATAGGTCGCTACATCCAGGCCAACGGCATAGTGCTGGCGGCACCGCCGATCGTCATGAGCGGCGGCGAAAAGCTCAAGACCGACAATATGCAGAGCGTGCAGAAAATCGTCTCGGTCGCGCTTGACGCCAAAGTAGGCAAGAACGATGTCATGGTCGCGCTGGGCGGCGGGTCGCTCCTGGACGTGGCCGGCTACGCTGCCGCGCAGGTTCGCGGCGGCATGCCGCTCGTGCGCATGCCCACGACGCCGGCCGCGATGGTGGACGGCGCGTTCGCGGACACGGCGGCGCTCAACACGCCGAACATCAAGGACGCGGTCCGCGTGCCGTGCCGCCCCGCCGCCGTATTGATTGACACATCGTTTTCGGACACCGTGCTCGATGGCGTCTGGCGAGCAGGTTCCGGCGAGATAATCCGCCAGGCCGCCGTGCGCGACTCGGCCTTCATGAAAAAACTCGTCAAGAGCGCCGAAGCGCTCGGAAAGCGCGATGCCGCCGCGATGGACGAGGCGATACGCGCCGCCGTCGTTTCTCGCGTATCACGCGGCTCGAGCGACTTCGCGCTCTGGAGCGCGCTGCGTCTGGAGGCCATGAGCGGCTACAAACTCCCTCACGGCTATGCCGTCGCCATAGGCGTTTGCATCGATTGCGCCTATGCCGTCGAGCGCGGCCTCCTCAAGCCAGACGACCAGGAGGCCATCTGCCGAGCCATCGCCGACGCCGGCGCTCTCGACGGCCTTGGGCACAGCCGCCATTTGCTAGAGCAGGCGGACAGCGTCCTGCGCGGCCTCGACGCTTGGAGCCTCGCGACCGGCTCCGAGACGCGCACACTCTGCGTCGGCATCGGCAAAGCGAAGCCGGAACCCGAACCGGACCGCGACGCATACAGGAAGGTTCTTCAGGAATTTATCGACGCCTCTGACGTGACGGTCGAGAGTATGGTATAATATACGGTTGCGACGGGGCTGTGCGCCGGCGCTAGGTTCTATGCGCTTGCATTCAGCGAAGCCGCAACGCAACACGCAACAAGAAAAGGAGAAAGCCGCTATGGGAATCAGGATACTTGGCACGGGGAGCTACCTGCCGCCGGCGGTGGTGACGAACGACGACATCGCAAAGTCGCTCGACACCACCGACGAATGGATTTACTCGCACACCGGGATTCATTCGCGCCATGTGGCCGGCGAAGGGGAGTCCACGTCCACGATGGCGGCGGAAGCGGCCAGACGCGCGATGGATGCGGCCGGCGTCAAGCCCGATGAAATCGGCTTGATTGTGCTGGCGACTTCGACGCCGGACTACAATCCGTTCCCGTCGACGGCGTGCGTGGTGCAGAGCATGCTGGGCTGCAAGAACGCCGGCGCGTTCGATTTACAGGCGGCGTGCGCCGGGTTCGTCTATGCGCTGGAGCAGGCACGTGGATTTGTCAATTTCTATCCGGACAAGAAGGCTCTCGTGATTGGCGCGGAGGCGCTCACGCGCATATTGGACTGGACGGACCGCGCCAGCTGCATACTCTTCGGCGACGGCGCAGGCGCGGTGGTGCTCGGCAACGACGAGCCTCCGGGCGTGGCAAGCGCCAAGACCGCCGCCCACACGATTCTCGGTGCCGACGGCCAGGGTGCGCACTTCATTTCGCGCTCCGGCGGCTGCAAGGACGTCAAGCCGCCAGCGCTCGTCTCCGGCCAGGCGCAGGCCCCGCAAGCCCCATACGACCCGCAGCTCGTACTCATGGGCCACGACGTATTCGCATTCGCCGTGCGCACTCTCTCGATGGTAGCGCGCGACCTGTGCGCGAAACTCGAGACCACGCCGGAGGAGCTCGACCGCGTATTCGCCCACCAGGCCAACGGCCGTATAATCGAGGCGGTCGCCCGTCGCATGAAACTGCCGCTCTCCAAGTTCTGGCTCAATCTCGAGACGACCGCCAACACCTCGGCGGCGTCCATCCCGATTTCGCTCGACCAGGCGGTGCGCGCCGGCGAACTGCGCGACGGCATGAAAATCGTCATGGTCGGCTTCGGCGCCGGTCTCACCTACGCCGGAACTTACTGCACCTGGCCCAACCTCTGACGCCAGGCGCCATCCAATGCAATCAACTCGCTGATTTTCAAGGAAGAACACATATGACCAACAACAAGAAGGTACTGATTACAGGAATCGGGATGATAACGGCGGTAGGCAACGGCAAGGCCGCCACATGGGAGTCGGTGAAGGCCGGCAAGCCCGGCGTCGGACGCATCACCAAGTTCGACCCGTCGCGCTGCACGGCGCAAATCGCCGCCGAAGTCCATGGCTTCGACGAATACGCGCTCGCTTCCGGCTTCATCGACAAGAAGTCCATGCGTCACCAGGCGTTGTTTTCTCGCTACGCGGTGGTTGCGGCGGGCGAGGCTTGGAAGGACGCGGGCTTCACGGCAGAGGCGCGGCCAGACCCCGACCGCGTCGGGACGCTCTTCGGTTGCGGCATCGGCGGGCTCGAAGTCACGGAGGAAGGCTTCCGCACACTCTTCGAACGCGGTCCGGACCGCCTCTCGCCGCTCGCGATTCCCGGGCTCATTGCCAACGAGGCGGCGGGCAACGTCGCCATTGCGCTCGGCGCCAAGGGACCGGCGCAGGTGGTGACCACGGCCTGCGCGTCCTCGACCGATGCGATAGGCTTCGCGCTCGACATGATACGCGCCGGCCGCGCCGACGTCATGATTGCCGGCGGCACCGAGGCCGTCGTAATGGAGTTCACCGTCGGCGGTTTCATGAAGGAAAAGGCCCTCTCCACCAAGTACAACGACACGCCGGAAAAGGCGTGCCGCCCGTTCAACATCGACCGCGACGGCTTCGTGATGGGCGAGGGCGCCGCCGTGCTCATCCTCGAAAGCGAAGAGCACGCCAAGGCGCGCGGCGCGAAGGCCTACGCCGAACTCGCCGGCTACGGCGCCTCCTGCGACGCCTACCACATTACAGCGCCTGACCCGTCCGGCGACGGCGCCGTGAAGGCAATCCAGGTCGCCCTGCGCGACGCCGGCGTCGATGATCTCTCCACCGTCGACTACATCAACGCTCACGGCACCTCCACGCCCCTCAACGATCGCATGGAGACCACCGCATTCAAGCGCGTCTTCGGCGACGAGCAGGCCAGGAAAATCAACATCTCTTCGACGAAGCCCTACCACGGCCACTGCCTCGGCGCCACCGGCGCAATAGAGGCCGCCCTCACAGCGCTCGCCGTCGACGAAGGCTACGTCCCGGCTACGCTAAATTACGAGAACCCCGACCCGGAACTCGACCTCAACTACACTCCGAACGTCGGCGTCAAGCGCGACATCCGCGTTGCGCTCTCCTCTTCGCTCGGCTTCGGCGGCCATAACGGCATCCTGGTCTTCAGGAAGGCATAATGGGACAAGGAGGGTACACCGAAATGGAATATCCACAGTTCAAGACCACATACAACAGGCCGGGCATCGAGCTGCTGCCGCACCGCGAACCGTTCCTGTTCGTCGACAACCTGATTGCCGCCGACGAGACCGGTTCCATCGGCGAATACACGTACACCGCCGAAAAGAACGACTTCTTCCGCGGCCACTTCCCCGGAATGCCGATTGTGCCGGGCGTCATCCTAGTCGAGTCGATGGCGCAGTCCGCCGGAGCCGGGCTCGTGGCGAGCGGCCTTCTCGGCGGCGCATCCAAACAAGCGTCCTTCATCCTGGCGCAAGTTGAGGCGGCGCGCTTCCGCAAGCCCGTCACGCCCGGCTGCAAACTCACCACTGTCGCCAAAATCCTCCGTCTGCGCAAGCCTCTCGTCACGTTCGAGCTAAAGGGCTACGTGAACGGCGAACTCGCTTGCGACTGCTCGGTGAAGTGCATGCTCGGAGAGAGATAGCCGGCCCGCCCAGTCCAACGCCAAATCCGTCGCACGCCCAATGCCGACGCTAGCAGCAGCTTTCTCTTTGTTCCTGGCGCATCCGGCTCCGCTGGACATGCCGCGCGCCGAGGCGTATCTTGTCAACGACGGCGAAAGCATACGCCTCGAGGACCGCTACAGCGTCGACGACCTCTGGACTTCGCGCGCAGTCCTCGGTCGCTGGGAAGACGACGACGGACGCTTCTTCACGCTTTCGCGGCTCGATGTTGTGCCGCCGAAGTTCGCGGAGGCTCCGGTCACGCGCACCGGCTACACGAAAGACGAGGCGCTGCTTGACGTAAAGGACGACCTCGGCCTGCGCGACCAGGCGGTGGCGCGCTTGTCGCCGGTCCCCGTTGCCGCCGAGCCGGAGAGTCCGCGTCAGGCGGTGCGCGGCTTCAAGGAAGTGCTGTATTTCGAGGGCACCAACAAGAATGCCGTCGTATGTGCGTTTTTGCGCGAACACGGCTGCGCGTGGCGCCTTGCGGTATGGGAACTCCTCGACGGCGACGACCACGACTGGGCGCGGGAACTCTTCGAGAAGGAAATCCTGAGCAACTGGGACGAACTCGTCGCCTCCGACCTGCGTTCCGAAGCGTTCGAGGAGCAGGTCGTCAAGGACAATGGGAAGCGGCGCGGAGACGCGGCGACGCTTTCGCAGGCCGCGCTCGCCGTCAAAGGACTCGATGGCCCGGCGCGCGAAAGGGCGCTCCTGCGCTTCGACGCCCGCTCCAGCGTCACCAACTATCCCGCCTGGCGCGTCACTGAATCCGCCGAATTTTCCGTCCTGGACGACCTCGGAGGCAATGGTTCGCTCGTCTCCGCCGTCACCAACGAGCTTTCGCGCATGCGCCGCCGCTATGCCGAGGTCATACCAAGCCCAATCGACGGGTCGAACGTCCTCGCAGTGGCGCGCATATTCGCAGACCGCGCCGACTACCTCGCCGCCGCCGGCGATGGCATGGAATGGTCAGCCGCCTACTGGTCGCCGCTCAGGCGCGAACTCGTCGCCTGTCTGCCGGAATTCTCCAGCCGCCCCGAAGACGACCTTTTGCGAACGCTTCGCCACGAGGCGTTTCACCAGTATTTCTCCTACGCCTCGTCCATGCTGCAGCCGTCGCCGTGGATAAACGAAGGCTATGCGCAGTATTTCGAGGACGAGGAGTCGCTCGACTGGCAGCTTCCCGCCGCGCCCGGAACAGAGCAGCTCGAACGCTGGGCGAAGGCGCTCCCGGCTGTTTTCGGCATGGACTACGAACGGTTCTACGACGGCGACAGCGAAGCTCGCCATGTCAAATACCGTCTCGCCTGGTCGATTGCCGTATTCCTCGAGAAGGGCGCTCCGAGTGTGCGCTTCCAACCATTCAAGAACCTCAAGCGCGACTACTTGGCTGCACTGCTCAAGACCCGCGACATGCGCGAGGCCACCATAGCCGCCTTCGGCTCCGCCGAAAACCTCGCCAACTTCGTCGCCGAATGGAAGAAGTTCTGGACGCCGTAAGCGCCATAGGCGACTTGTCAGGCTCCGAGGGCGGCAGATGCCCGCTGGCGCAATTCCTCGTCGGTAAGCGGAGCGAGGCCGCGTGTGCGCAGGTAGCGCAAAGCCTTGCGGTAGGCGACGGATGCAGAGGAGACGCCTCTTAGGGCGGCGGCATTCTGGCGCGTGATGAAGTCGCTGCCGCACCAGCTGCCGTCCGCGCTCTGTGAGCGGACGAGGCTGTCGGCGGCGTCTGGCCCGCCGTACGCGGCCGTATAGATGGCCGGAGCGGAAATCGAGCGCGGGCCACCCGCGACCGGCGCCGGGACGCTAAGCGCGTACGGGAGCAACGCAAGCGCCGCAAAGGCGCTTGCCGCCGCCATCGCCACTCCGCCAAGCCTCCATCGCCACGCGGCAAGCCGGCGGACAGCGCAATGCCGCCGCGACGGAACGCCTACCGTCTCCCAATCAGGACAATACGCCCTCTCAAGCCTCGCTACCACCTCAGCGCAGCCCGGCCCCAGCCCTGCCAACGTCTCTTCCAAATCTTTCGTCATTTTCAAACTCCTCCTTTAGCCTCTTCAACGCATTGCTCATGCGAGACTTCACCGTGCCCACAGGTATGGACAGGATTTCCGAAACCTCCGAATACGGGAGGTTCTGGAAAATGCCCAGTTCCACTACCTGCCGAAGCGGCTCGGAGAGCCTGGACAAAGCCCAGCGCACGTCCTCGCGCATCATCGCCGCCTGCGGCGCGGCATCGGCCGGCTGCTCCTTCTGCCATACCTCCTCCCTGCGTTCGCGACGGACCTTGCGCCGCAAAGCGTCGACGCGCACCTGATGCGCTATCATGAACGCGAACGTCGAGAACTTCGCCGTCGGCACGTATTCGTCTCGGTACTTCCAGAGCCTGATGTACGTCTCCTGGAGCAAATCTTCGCACTCACCATATTGAACGCCCTGGCGCCAGAAGAAGTTCAGGAGATTTTTTTCAAGGGCTCTTGCTTTGTCGAGGATTTCCTCACCTGACATGTCTGGCGAGCTCCAAGGCGAGGTTCGAGTATTCCAGATAATAGCCCGAGAAGGCCCAAGCGAGCAGGGCGAGGACGCCGCATGCGGCACCGCACAGGAAGCCGAGCAGGGAGTCGGTCGGCTGCGCGAGGAGACCGTTCACGAGTTTTTTGACGATGATGCGGACGAGGCCGAAGGCGAGGAGCGCGAGCGTGAAGGATGCGGCGATGCGCTGCCATTCGACTGGTAGGTGTGTTTCGAGGGCAGTCCAGGCGAAGGCGCCGACGAAGAAAGCGGCGGCGAGGCCGGCAATGAAAGCGACGGTGCCGGAGAAGCCGCGGAAGAGGCCGAGAACCGCCATCGCGAGCGTGGCGGCGGCCAGGGCCCAATCCGCTGGAAGCATTTCTACAGGCAGGCCAGACAAGCGGCGCCTACTTTCTCAATGGTGCGATGGCGTCGCGGTAATTCTGGTAGATGGAGGCGGCCTTTACCCTGTCGCATCTGCGCAGCGAGCGGATGAGGCCGTCTATGGCCGTCGTGTTGCGAGGGTTCACTGCCACGGCGCGCGAATAGAGTTCGGCGGCGCTCTGGAACTTCTTGAGTTCGGTGGCGAGCTGCGCGGCGTCGAGGAACGTGGAGACGGCGCTGGAGCGCAGATGGCAGGCGGCATTGAAGGCGTCGAATGCACGGCGCTTGCCGGCTTCGGTGTTGCCCTCGGCTTTCTTTATCGTCTTGGCAAGCCCCAAAGCGGCCTCGTAGGAAAGCGGGTCGGCCTTGAAAGCGGACTCGTAGAGGCGGCGCGCGGCCTGCGTCTGGCCCTTCTTTTCGGCGGCCTGCGCCTTGCGTATGGCCTCGGATGCGGCCGTGCTGTCGCGGCTGGATGCGCCGGGGCGCTCGGCGCGGGCCCGGTTGATTTCCTCCTTCAGTTCTGGTATGACGACGCGCAGCACCCTGTCGTAGCGCGGGTCGGCCTGCGGACCGACGGACTTGTAGAACTCGAACTGCGTCAGCGCCGCCTCCTTGTAAGGGAAAGGGTCGCTGCGGTAGAGGATGCCGAGATGGTAGTACGCCGGAGCACACTTCTTGTCGAGCGCGATTGCCGCCAGGAACTCCGTTCTGGCGCGGTCGCGCAGCCATTCGTTCTGCGGTTCTGCATCGCTGAGCACTATATCGATGAGACCAAGCGCGGCCAGGGCCTGCGCTCGCGTCTTGGGCTCGGCGGTCTTGTTTTCCGATAGGCGCAGGTACTTTGCGCGCGCCTGCTCGTAGCGCTTGGAATACCAGTCGAGCTGCGCGGACAGCTCGGCGACGTCAAGGTCGTCGGGGGCCAAGGCGGCTGCGCGTTCCACGGCATCCTGCGCCGCATCGGTCTCGCCCAGGTCGAGGCGGATGCGGGCGAGCATGACAAGCGCATCCACGTTGCGCGGATTGAGTTCCGCTGCGCGCAGGAAAAGCGTCGCTGCGCGCTCGGGATTCTTGACGGAGACGGCCTGCTGCGCAAGCGCGAACTCGCGCGAGCCGTCGCTCTTGCCGCAGCCGGCGGCCGCAGCCAGCATGGCGGCGGCCGCTCCGGCGGCAAATACGCTAAGCGCGGATGACTTCGAGGAATTCGTCACGCTTCTTCTCCATGATTTCGGGCGTCTTGCCCTCGAGGTTGAGGCGCACCAGCGGCTCCGTGTTGCTCATGCGCACGTTCGCCCACCAGCCCTCCGCCGCCCAGCGGTCCACCGACACGCCGTCGAGCTCGAAGAAGTCCGGATACAGCGCCTTGATTTTCGCGAGGATTTCCGCCGGCGCAGTCTTCGTCTTCGTGTTGATTTCGCCGGACTGGCTGTATTTGCGCAGCGGGGCGATGAGCTCGGAAAGCGGCTTGTCGGAGGCCGAGACGATGTTCGCCAGCGCGAACGTCGCCATCGACGAAGATTCAGCGGTGAAGTTCGCCTTGAAATAGTAGTGTCCGGAGAGCTCGCCGGCGAAAATCGCGTCGTTCTCGCGCATCTGGGCCTTGATGAAGGAGTGTCCGACGCGGCTCATCATCGGCTTGCCGCCGGCCGCCGCAATCGTCTCCTCGGCCATCTTCGTCGAACGCAGGTCGTAGAAGCACGCCGCGCCGGGATTGGACTTGAGCAAATCCTGCGCCACGAGCGCCGTGATGAAGTCCATCGGAATGATTTCGCCCTTTTCGTCGATGAAGCCGGCGCGGTCCGCGTCGCCGTCGAACGCCACGCCGAAGGCGTATTTGCCGGGGTTCGCCTTGATGAGTTTCTGGAGGTCTACGAGCGTCTCGCGTTCAAGAGGGTTGGCGGCGTGGTTCGGGAAGTCGCCGTCGTATTCGCCGTAGAGCGAGTCGTACGTGAGGTCGCTGCCGGCGAACGCGGCGGACTCGGCGATGCCCATGCCGTTGCCGAAATCCATTGCCACGTGGAGCGGACGCGCCATGTGCGCGAACGTCCTCACGTGCTCGGCATACTCCTTGGAGACGTCCACCTTGGTCACCGTGCCCTTGACGGCTGCATCCTCGCCCAGATCGCCCTCGGCGACCATGCGCTCGATGTCCTTGATGCCCGTAGCGCCGGAAATCGGCACCGCGTTCGCCCGGCAGAGCTTGCAGCCGTTCCACTCCTTCGTGTTGTGCGACGCCGTAATCATGACGGAGCCGTCGGGCTTGAGAGTCCCGTTCGCGAAATAGCTCATGGGCGTCGAGGCCAGGCCTATGTCTATCACATCGACGCCGACGTCGGTCAGGCCGCGCGAAAACGCCTCGAACAGCGAGTCGGAGGACTTGCGGCAGTCGCGGGCGACCACCACCTTCTTAACTTGCGCGAATTTCGCGTATGCGCGGGCGATTTTGTAGAAAACCGCCTCGTCAAGATCCTGGCCGTAGATGCCGCGGATGTCGTATGCCTTGAAGATTCCCATCTTGTGCTCCTTTTAGAGGTTCGTGCATATTGTATCACAATCTGCGCCATGTTGCAACTGCCGTAAGCCGCCGAACC
>CAMZET010000021.1 GCA_947305825.1 uncultured Verrucomicrobiota bacterium | reverse complement strand
GCCCTCTTCATCTCCTGCGGCATCTCCGGCGCCGTCCAGCACCTCGCCGGTATGCAGGACTCCGCCAAAATCATCGCCATCAACACCGACAAGGACGCGCCGATTTTCAAGGTCGCCCACTACGGCATCGTCGGCGACCTCAACGTCGTTATCCCGAAACTGATAAAGGCCATCAAGGGCTAGAGACGCGCCGCATATCCGCCAACTCCAACCGGACTATACCATGAGCAACTTCTACACAGACAACCCGGACATCGAAAAGACCCTCGACGCGCTCGACCTCTCCGAAGTCGCCGCGCTCCAGGAAGAGGGCTTCCGCTTCGCCAAGGAATACGACTTCGCACCGGTCGATTCCGCCGACGCCGTGGACAACTACAAGCGCGCCCTCAAGGTCTGCGGCGACATTTCCGGCAACCGCATAGCCCCGACGGCCGAGGAGACCGACAAGGTCGGCAACGTCCTGAACGAGGACGGCTCGGTCACGTACGCGCCGGGCATCGCCCTTGCCATTAAGCTCTTCGGCCGCAGCGGGCTTTCCGGCTGCACGATTCCGTACTATCTCGGCGGCTTGAACATGCCCTGCACCATCCTCACGGCTTGCAACGACATCGTAAGCCGCGCGGACGCCGCGCTCATGAATATTTTCGGCCTCCAGGGCATCGCGGAGACAATCAACCAGTTCGCGTCCGAAGACATAAAGAAGCAGTACGTGCCCGGCCTTTGCGACGGCACCTACACTGGTGCCATGGTCTTGACCGAGCCGGACGCCGGCAGCGACCTGCAGAGCGTGAAGACAAGCGCGTACCAGGACGAAAACGGCAACTGGTTCGTGAATGGCGTGAAGCGCTTCATCACGAACGGTTGCGGCGACGTGCTGCTCGTGCTCGCCCGCACGGAGCCGGAGTTTTCCGACGGGCGCGGGCTTAGCTGCCTTCTCGTCGAGAAGTGCCCGCAGGTCAAGGTGCGCCGCCTCGAGCACAAGCTCGGCATCAACGGCTCTCCCACGTGCGAACTCGTGTTCAACAACGCGCCGGCCAAGCTCATCGGCCAGAGGAAGCGCGGTCTTATCACGTACGTGATGTCTCTCATGAACGGCGCGCGCGTCGGCATTTCCGCGCAGGGCACGGGCATAGGCGAGGCCGCCTACCGCGCCGCGCGCGACTACGCCGCCTCCCGCAAGCAGTTCGGCGTTGCCATCGACACGTTCCCGGCCTTGCGCGAACTCTTGAGCGACATGTCCGTCGATCTCCAGGCGTCGCGCCTTCTCGCATACTACTCCTCCAAGTCGGTCGACCTGGAGATGGGCCTGACGAAGAAGTTCGAGGCGCTGAAGGGTACGCCGGAGGCGCAGGACGTGCGCAAACGCATGAAGACTTACGCCGCGTTCAACAAGATGCTCACGCCGATGGCCAAGTACTACGCCTCCGAGATGTCGATGCGCGTATCTAACGGCGCGGTGGCGGTGCTGGGCGGCTCGGGCTACATGAAGGACTACCCGGTGGAGCGCTACCTGCGCGACAGCCGCATCACGACGATTTACGAAGGCACGTCGCAGCTGCAGGTGGTGGCGGCCATCGCCGGCGTCACGGCCGGCCTCTACAATGAAGTCGTCGCGGACGTACTCTCCGGCGTCGATGTGGGCGCAGATTTGCTCGGCTACGTCGCGGAGGCCAACGCGCTCGCGTCGGAGGTCGATTCCGCCGTCGAATACGTGAAGGGGCACGAGGCCGGCAAGGTCTACCACGACCTGCACGCCCGCGAACTCGTCGACGCCGCCATCGGCGCCATCGTCGCCGCGCTCTTCGTGCGCTTCGCCGCGAAGTTCCCGGAGAAGAAGCCCGCGCTCGACTACTGGGTCAAGACGAAGTTCCCCGTGCTGCGCGCCTCGCTCGCCCGCGCCAAGAGCGGCTTCACCGCCTCTGTGACGGACTTCGACGCGCTCGCGCCTATGCCTGTCTGCGAGGACTAGCGCGGCGGCGGCCGTCGTTTCTGGCGCATCTGGCCGCCGCCCTTGGGCGCGACTAGGCGCGTGGGGTGAATTTATGGTATAATGTACACGACCCTTCTGGACAATCAGGGGGGCAAACAAAGAAGGAGGATAAAATGGCTCACAAGATTGATGGCGAGAAGTGTGTTTCCTGCGGTTGCTGCAAGGATGCATGCCCGGCCGAGGCAATCAGCGAAGGCACGCCGTATTCGATTGATGCGGACAAGTGCGTAGACTGCGGCGCGTGCGCGGCGCAGTGCCCGAGCGAAGCAATCAGCGCTTCGTAAGAAAGGCGGCGGTCAGCCAAGCGGGCCCTGGGATCGGAGTCCGGTCCCGGGGCTTGCGCTTTGAATGGGGGCGAGTGTGGAAGAGAAGAAGCAGAATTTGTATTCGTTGGCGGCGGGAAGGGCGTTCGCTTGGTGCAAGGCGGTCGTGAAAGGCTTCCTTGACAACAATTGCTCGATGCACGCGGCCGGTCTGACTTATTTTTCGATGCTCGCTCTCGTGCCGATTCTCTGCATCCTGCTGCTGCTGGCGAAAAAACTCAACGCCGACGAATACGTGAGGACGTTCGTGAATGGCCAGATAGAGGTCATGATTACGAACATAGAGTCCGGGCAGGATGACGAGTTGGCGGTAGTGGCGGCGCCTGACGAGGAGGCGCTTGCGGCGCGGCGCCAGGTCGCCGCAGACCTAGGACGCCAGGCCCGTGAAATCTCCGATGCGCTTTTCCAGCGCATCGAATGCTTCGACGTCGGCACTCTGGGCTGGATTGGGTTCGGCGCACTTTTGTGGACGGTCATCTCCTCCATCGGCATGGTCGAAGTTTCGTTCAACGGCATCTGGCGGGTGCCCAAGCCGCGCGCGATATGGAACCGCGTCTGGCTGTATCTGGCAATCGTCATCGTGCTGCCGATTTTCGCGGCGCTCACGATGTCCGTGCCGATTCTCAACATCGCGAAGAACATCATAGTCTCGACGCTCGGTGCGACTTGGCTTACCGAATGGGTCTCGACGGGGCTGGTGAGATTTCTCGACTCGTGGTTTTTCCGCAATGCGGTGACGCTTACGTTCACGTCGCTGGCGTTTGCGTTTCTGTTTTGCGTCGTGCCGAACTGCCGCGTGAGGTTCTTGGCGGCGCTGAAGGGTGGTGTCATTACAGCGGCGGCGTTCGGAGCGTGGATGAAGATATGCGCCGTGGCGCAGGTCGGTGTAGCCAAATCCTCGGCGCTTTATGGTTCTTTCGCGTTCCTGCCGATTGTGCTCGCCTGGCTTTACATGAGCTGGCAGATAGTGCTCGCGGGGGCGGTCATGGCCAGTGTCTTCGACGCTGCGCCGGCGGTCGCGGGCGAAGAAGCACGGTTGGACGTGCGCAAACACGTCCGCCGCAGGCCGCGCGGACACCGGAGGGGAAGAGGCGGGAAAGGCATCCAAAAATGAAGAAGGTAATAACCTACGGAACATACGACCTGCTGCACTACGGCCACATAAACCTGCTGCGCCGCGCCAGGGAACTCGGCGACTATCTCGTCGTCGCGCTTTCTACTGACGAGTTCAACTGGAACGCCAAGGGAAAGAAGTGCTATTTTACTTACGAGCAGCGCAAGGGAATGCTCGAGGCGATTCGCTATGTCGATGAGGTCATTCCGGAGCAGAATTGGGAGCAGAAGCGCGAGGACGTCAAGCGCCTCGGCATAGACGTGTTTGTGATTGGCGACGACTGGAAGGGGAAATTCGACTTCCTGAAGGATTTGTGCGAAGTGGTCTATCTGCCGCGGACGCCGGAGATTTCCACGACGATGATAAAGGCCGACCTGAAGGGTCTCAAAGGTGGAGCGGGGAATGCTGGCGCTTGATTTGCTGCGGGCCGGATGGCACGCGATAAAGGCCGGCAAGCAAGCCGCGCTCAAGACATGGCGCGGCGAATTGCGCCTGGCGGCAAACCTGAAACTCATCGAGGGGTCGGAGTTTTTCGACGGCGAGTGGTATCTCGCGAACAATCCGGACGTCGCGGCGGCTGGGATGTCGCCGGCGCGGCACTACCTTCTCCACGGCGTCGCAAGCCGCCGCAACCCGTCGCCCTGGTTCGTGAATGACGAATACTACGCTCTGCACAACGACGTCCGCGCTTCGCGCATGAACCCGCTCGTGCACTACGAGCGTTTCGGCAAGCGCGAGGGGCGGCCGATTTTGTTCTCCGAAATACGCGAGCCGCAATTCCCCGAAGGCAGCCGCGAAGGCGAGTGGCGTTTCGCGAAGGCGCCGCGCCGCCACGCCCGCACCGCCGTCGTCGCTTCCTATTTCGGTTCCGGCATCCTTCCCGACAGCCTGCTGTATCTGCTGAAAGGCTTGCGCGAAGTCGTAGACAACATAATCTACGTCGCCGACTGCCCTGTGATGCCTGACGAGGTAGCGAAATTGGACGGGATTGTCCATGTGGCGCGATTCGAGCGTCACCGCCAGTACGACTTCGGCTCGTACCGCCGAGGGCTGGAAATAGCCCGCGCCGAGGGGCTGCTCGATTCCTCCGTTGCCGACGAGCTCGTGCTCATCAACGATTCCAACTACGGGCCGGTCTTCCCGTTCGCGGAGTCGTTCGGCGTTTTCGAGCGGCGCGACTGCGATTTCTGGGGATACACCGGCTACAACGCTTTCGGCAACCTGCATATCTCGTCGTATTTCTACGTGTTCCGCCGCCGCGTAATCGATTCGATGAAGCTCGACGAGTTCCTGTCGGCGCTGCAGGGGCGCGTCGAGCGCGACAAGGTAATCGTCAAGTTCGAGTTCCGTCTTACGCAATTTCTGGCGGACGCCGGATTTTCGTGGGATACGCTCGTCCCGATCGGTTTCGAGCGAGGCGCCCCGACGAAATATCCTCTTTCGATAATGAAGAAGTTCCGGATGCCGCTCCTGAAGGCAAAGGCGGTGAACGGCGACTCCTACGAAGACGTCGCGAAGACGCTCGCTTTCCTGCGCAAAGCGAACCCGGAACTCGCGACGATGGTGAAACCGCGCCCGATAAAGTCAGTTCACGAACGCACGACCTATGCGCAGCACCAGGCGTCGTTCCCCGCGAAATGCCGGCGCATCGCGGAAAAGCTGCGCAGCGGCGGCAAAGTCCGTTCCGTCTTTTTCGTGACGAACGCATCCATGTTCCCGGCGCGTCCGCTGTTCGACGCCATGCTCGCGCATCCGTCGTTCGACCCGCATGTCGTCGTCGTGCCGGACTTGCGCTGGCGCGACAAAGACCCTCTCGCAATGATTGCCGAGTGCCGCGACAAGCTGGCGGCCGTCATCCCTGCGGAACGCCTCTCCAGCGTGGAACCGGACGAGTTCGGCTCTTGGCCGGACGTCCTGGAAGACGCCGACCTCGTTTGCTACCCTTCGCCGTACGAACTTTCCTCGTTCCGCTACAACCCGCATTATGCCGTCGGACGCGATTTCCTGCCGGTCATGGTGAACTACGGTTTCTACCGTTCGGTCTACGACCGCTCGATAATGCGCGGCCAGAGCTATGCGTACATGTGGAAGGCGTTTTTCGAGTGCGGGCAGACCCTTGCCGAATACCGCGCGTGCTCGGCCATAGGCGGCGATAACGCCGACCTCTGCGGCTACGTGAAGATGGACGCCTACGCGGCGGCGGCGGCCGCAGCGGACGCCGCCAAGCGGGCCGCCGGCCCGTCACGCCGGAAGAAAATCCTCGTCGCGCTCCACCATTCCGTCGATGGCGGCACGAACAAGTCGCTTTCCCTCGCCAACTTCGTACGGTATTCGGACTTCTTCGCGAGGCTGCCCGACATGTTCCCGGAAGTGGATTTCATCTACAGGCCCCACCCGTTTCTGTTCCTCGTCATGTCTCGCAAGGGCCAGTGGGGAGAGGCTAAAACGGCTGCATACATCGACGCGCTCAAGTCGAAGCCGAATGTGGTCTGGTCGGAAGGCGGCGATTATTTCACGGAGTTCGCCGAATCGGACGCTTGCATTCAGGATTGCGGCTCCTACCTCGTCGAGTACATGTACACCGGCAAGCCTTGCTGCTACATGCTGAAGGAGCCGGCCGACATCGAGGCGAAGTTCGCTCCGCTCGGAAAGGAATGCCTGGACGTCTGCTACGTGGCGTACGATACGGCGGCGATCGAGCGGTTTGTGCGCGAGACGGTGCTGGGCGGCGCGGACCCGAAGTCGGCGGCGAGAAAGAAACTGGCCGCGAACATAATGGTGAATTATCCAAATGCCGCCAATGTCGCCTTGGAGCATATTGTGGATGCGATTGCGGCTAAACAGGACTGCAACAAAGATGGAAACGAACAGTAAAGGCATAAAGCGCGTGGCCGTGCTGATGGGCGGCACGTCGAGCGAACGCGAGGTTTCCCTCGTGAGCGGACGCAACGTAGCCGAGGCGCTGGCCGGCCTTGGGCGCTATGACGTGGTGCCCGTCGTGCTGGACGAAGACAGCCTTGGCGCGATGCCGAAGGACGTGGACGCGGCATATATCGCGCTGCATGGCGGCTGGGGAGAGTCCGGCGGAGTGCAGGCGGCTCTGAACGCTTTGAAGATTCCATACACGGGGCCTGGCGCGGAGTCTTCCCGCATTGCGATGGACAAGATGAAGACGAAGCTTGTGCTCGAGATGAAGGGGGTCCCCACGGCGAAGTGGAGTCTGGCATCGGCCGGAACGCCGTCGTCGCCGCTGCCTTTGCCGGTTGTGGTCAAGCCGCCGTGCGAGGGCTCTTCGGTCGGGATTTCCAAAGTCTCCGTTGCGGCGGAGTGGCCGGCGGCGCTGGAGACCGCCTTGGCGGCGCAGGGAGGCAAGGGAGAAGTGCTCGTCGAGGAGTTTGTGCCTGGCCGCGAGGTTACGGTCGGCGTCATAGCCGGAGAGGCGCTGCCTGTGGTGGAAATAGTGGCAAAAGGCGGCTGGTACGGCTATGAAGAGAAGTACAACTCCGAAGAAACCCGCTACCCGTTCTTTGAAGAAGAGCCGAAGGCGAGCGAGTTGCAGGAGATAGCGCTGAAGGCGTACAAGGCGCTGGGATGCCGCGGCGTGACGCGAGTCGATTTCCGGCTCAGCCCGCTCGGGAGGGCGTACGTGCTGGAATTGAACACGTCGCCCGGCTTCACATCGCATTCGCTTGTGCCGAAAGCCGGCATGAAAACGGGCATCTCTTTCGCGGAGGTCTGCGAAAAAATACTCCTACAGGCGGACTACGACAGATGAGGCAGAACCGGAAGAGAAAGGCGTTCATCAAGGGGCGCGGCACAAACATCCGCCGCCAGGAACCCGCTTCTGCTGCGCGTTCCGCACTTGCCGCCATAGCCACCATTCTTGCCGTCTCCATCGTCGCCGGCGTCTTTTTCGGCTTTAAGCGCCTGCATGCAATCTGGGCGGAGCAGTGCGTCATAGCCGACGTGTCGCGGCAGGTGAAAATCGAGACAGGCAGCCAGGTGAAGCCAGGCATCATCTTAAGCGGCTTCGGGCTGACGAACGGCGCAAACCTCGCTGAAATCGACTTCAGTGCACACCGCGAGGAACTTATCGGGCGCATCCCGAACATCAAGGCTCTCTCGGTCCGGCGTCTCCTCCCGGACGGCGTCTCCATCGTCGTCACGGAGCGCGAACCGATTGCCCGCCTGGGCATCAAGAACGACAAGACGCCGACCGGGCGCGTGGTCGATGAGGAAGGCGTTGTTTTCATGCGGCGTGTCGGCACTCTTTCGCTTCCGGTGATTCGCGAAGGCCGCGCACCCGGGACGCAAGCAGGAAAGCGCCTGTCTGGACGCGCACGCGCCGCATTGCGCCTCCTCGCGCTCTGCCGCGAAGACGAATTCTCCTCCTTCAACATCCTCGAAGTCGATTTGAGCGCACACGACAGCTTGATGGTAGTCCTGAGCAATTATCAGCGAGTGCGCATCGCCTGGGACGGCATGGACGACGATTCCCCGTACGCCGGCCACGACAGCCTCGTGCGGCAGTTGTCGGAACTCCAGAAAGCCATGAAAACCGGCATTGGCTCTCGCGCCGTCGTCTGGAATGCCATGTTGCCGGGCCGCATTTGCGCCGATACAAAGGAGCCAATCCCATGATTAGTATCTATGCAGCGCTCGAAATCGGCACGAAGCGCACCGTGCTGGCTGTAGGCGAGGCTGAGCAGGGCGAGCGTCTGCGTGTGACAAGCCTCGCTTCCATTCCTTCTGGCGGCGTCAGGAAAAGCCTCATAACCGACCTCGCGAACGCTTCGCGCTCCGTCAGAAGCGTACTGCACGAAGTAGAGAACGACCAGCTCCGCAAGGGGTCTCATCTCACCATCGGCAATGCGTATCTGGTCGTAAACGGGCAGCACATAAAGGCCGACAGTTTTACCGGGACGGCGCAGATTGCGCGCGACAAGGTTTCCCGCGAAGATATCGACGAAGTCGTGGCCAGTGCGCATTCGATGACTTTGCCGCGCGAAAGGGTGTTGCTCGACATTGTGGACGGCACGTACAGCGTCGACGATTTCACGGGCGTGACGTCGCCGAAAGGGATGTCTGGGCGGATATTGCGCCTGGGTTCGCTGCACATACACGCGGACGCGAATCGTGTGAACGATGCGAAGACGGCGGCCGGCGAGGCGCATCTGGAAATAAAGGATTCTCTGTTTGCGGCGACGTGCGCGGCGGACGCGGTGTTGAGCGAGGCGGAGCGTTCCGCCGGTGCGCTCGTGCTTGACCTGGGCGCCGGATCCACCGGATACGCGCTTTACGACGGCGGAGTTCTTGCGGCGGCCGGGGTCCTCGGAGTGGGCTGCGACCATATCACCAACGACATAGCGACGGCGTTCCAGACGACGCAGGGGCAGGCGGAGATGTTGAAGACGGCGGAGGCGAGCGCATTGCTTGGCGGGAGCGAAGGAGCCTCGCCGCGCGTCGGCGTTCCCGGAGCGAGCCCGCTCATGGAACAGCGCACTCTTTCCAGACATGCGCTGAATACTGTCGTGAACGCGCGCTGCCGGGAGATGGCCGACATGGTGCGCGAAGCGCTCGAAGAAGCCGAAATGCTCTATCGTCTGCACGGAGGGATAATCCTGACAGGCGGCGGAGCGCAGCTTTCCGGCTTGCCGGAACTTCTCAAGCGCGAGCTTGGCGCGGAAGTCCGCATAGGCGAGCCGCAGCATGTCGACGGCTTGGAGGATTTCCAGGTGTCGCCGTGCGCGGCGGCTGCGATAAGCGGTGCGCTCATGTATGCGCAGGCGAACAGCGATGATGGCGGCGGAATGATGAAATCCTTGTTTGGAGGGTTGTTCAAATGAGTGCCGAATCCCCTCTTCTGCTGGTAGGAGTTGGCGGCGCCGGATGCGCTATGGGGCGGGAAGTCCACGCGCTTTTCGGCGCTCCGATGCGCCATTTGCTTGTAGATACGGACCAGGCCAGTTCTCTCAAGGGCGGCGCGCCTTTTATTCTGATGGGAATGGAGCGCCTTGGCGGGCGCGGGGCCGGCGGCGACATCGTGGCGGCGCGTCTTGCGGCCGAGGAGTCCATTTCGGCGCTCGACGAGTCGTTCGAGGGGGTGCGTCTGGCGATTGTCCTTGCCGCTCTCGGCGGCGGCACAGGCGGCGGCGCGACCTTGGAAATACTTCGCTACCTTTCGGAACGCGGCATCGCCGCCGTGCTCTTCGCCACTACGCCGTTCCCGTTCGAAGGCGAGGCCAGGCAGCGCAATGCGCGCGGCGTCCTGCCTATGCTCGCGGATGTCGCGCCCTCTTCGTTTTTCATCCCGCTCGACAAACTCGCTGCGCCTTCCGAAAACATGGAAGACGCCATGCGCCAGGCCTTTTCCAGTCTGGCTTCGGGCATAGCCTTCTTCTGGCGCATCATGGAGAAGCCGGGTTATATACGTCTCGACCCGGAACGCTTGCGCCGCATAGTGCAAGGTTCCGGGCGCGGGCGTTTCGCCGCCGTGTCGGTAAGCGGCAAAGAGCGCGCGCGCCGCGCCGTCGAGCAGCTTGTCGCATCTCCTCTGCTCGTGGAAGGCTCTTCTCCGGTGCGTTCCATCCTTTGCGGCGTCCTGGCCGGCGACGATTTGCGTCTCGCGGAACTCTCGGTGATAGCGGACGGCTTGCGCAACGCTTTCGGGCGGAAATGCGAATTCGAGTTGGCCACCGTGAACGACGAACAGGCATTCTCCGGCACTCTAGGCGTCGTAGTCATGCTTTTCGAGAACCAGACCGGCGAAGTGGACGGCGCCGGGAAGCGCCAGTCCAAACGCATACGCGCCACGCGGGCGATTCTGGCCGCCGGCCCGCAAGGGCGCGGTTGGTTCAACAACACCGCTCCCACCATCTGGCACGGCGAAGACTTGGACATACCTACTTTCCTTCGCAAGAACATAACGCTCGATTTCTAGGACGCTCCATGACGCGCGACGGCCACATCCATGTCCTGCCCATTC
Source organism: uncultured Verrucomicrobiota bacterium (assembly GCA_947305825.1). Next base: position 1,009 of record CAMZET010000021.1, on the reverse strand, counting down.
ATGTCGCCAATAAAATCGCGGCAGGCGAGGTCGTGGAGCGTCCGGCGTCCGTAGTGAAGGAGCTCGTCGAAAACGCCATAGACGCCGGCGCGAAATCGATAAGGATTGCCATTTCCCAAGGAGGCCGCAAACTCGTCTCCGTCCAAGACGACGGATGCGGCATGACGCGCGACGACGCCGTGCTGTGCCTGGAGCGCCAGGCGACCAGCAAGATTCTCGATGTAGGCGACATCGACGAAATCGGCACGCTCGGCTTTCGCGGCGAGGCTATTCCTTCGATTGCTTCCGTTTCGCGCTTTCTGCTGACCACGCGGCGCCACGACGAAGAGGAAGGGGTGCGCGTCGAGGTAAATGCGGGCGTGCTTGCAGACGTTCGCTCGGCCGGATGCCCGCCCGGGACGCTTGTCGAAGTGAGGGACCTCTTTTGCAACGTCCCCGCGCGCTTGAAGTTCCTGCGCGCTTACGCAACGGAGGAGGCGCATGTGCGTTCCATTTACACCGTAAACGCGCTGGCGCATCCTGGCATTGCGTTTTCGCTGACTGTGGACCAGCGCGAGGTAAGCCGCCTCGCACCGGCGAAATCGCCGGAGATGCGCATCCGAGAATTGTTCGGGGCGGACTTTGCCGACGCGCTTTTGAGGGTCGATTGCGAAAGCGGGTCTGTTGGGGTGACCGGCTTTGTGGAACGTCCCAACCGGGCGTACCCTTCGCGCAGGCCAGACTACATTTTCATAAACGGGCGTCCGGCGAGTGCGCCCGTGGTGCAGACGGCCCTCCGCGAAGCATATCCACGCCGGCAGGGCGATGCGAAGCCGGCCGCGATTTTGTTCATTTCGCTTCCGCCCAAGGAAGTCGACGTGAACGTCCACCCCGCCAAGAGGGAGGTGCGCTTCCGCAAGGCGTCAGACGTGCGAACCGCAATAGTCGCGGCAATCTCCCAGGCGCTTGGCGGGGCCGGTTCGGTGGAACTCGCGCCGCCGCCGCCCGCGCCATCCGCGCCGCCGCCCCT